>JAHEYM010000387.1 GCA_023251595.1 Bacteroidota bacterium | reverse complement strand
CTGATCAGGATAAAATCTGGGAAAGCAAGTGGTCGGGTAAGGTGCTTGCTAATTTCAGAAATCTGAAAAAAGAAATTTCTGACACATGTCAAAGGGCAATTGAAATTATGAAGTACAGTTCCCTGCCCGGAACGTCGCGTCATCATTGGGGAACAGATATCGATCTTGTTAGCTTCGATCCCCGTTTCTTTTATTCAATTCCCGGACTCATCGTATCAAGATGGTTGAGACTTCATGCTGCGGAATATGGATTTTGCCAACCCTATACGCCGAAAGGACCTTCCCGTGTTTTCGGGTACGAGGAGGAGAAGTGGCATTGGTCGTATATGCCATTAGCATCAAAAATGCTGAATGCCTATATACAAAAAGTCTCATATTCTGATATTTCGGGTTTTTCAGGTGCCGGGTGTGCTGCTTCCGTCAAAGCAATCGAAAGGTATGTAATGTCTATCAATAGCGGAGACGTTGAACTTGCGAGACATAAATAATTTGCCTTAAAATAGAATCCCCGGTTTTATTTTAAATAAATTTGCGTATGTTTAAACAATATAATAATTTTACACAAGCTAACCTTTAAAAATTCAATCCATGAAAAAACTATTACTATTATTGACAGCGACATCTTTCTTCTTAGTTACAGCTTGTGGACCAAGCGAAGAGAAACAAAAAGAGGAAAAAGAAAAAACTGAGCAAACTCAGAAAAAAAACGATGCGAATGTAGATTCGATCGCGAAAGCTGCAGCAGACAAAGCGGCGAAAGACACAGCTAAAAAAGCACCTGCTAAAGCAGCTGGAGATACGGCGAAGAAAAAATAAGCTTTTCCCTCATCTCCGACCCTTCTCCCACGCCCTCATCCCCGACCCTTCTCCCAAGGGAGAAGGGAGTCAATTTCCCTCTCCCCATGGGAGAGGGATCAAGGGTGAGATGCCTTCAAAAATTCTACTGCTTTTAAAACTGCTTTGTCGCTTTTATTCAAAACGGGATAGTAGCCTTCGTTTCTTAAAATTTGTCGTGCAATAAATGCTTTCATTTCCATCCGCAAATATTCGGAAGAAACCTGAATACCCGCTCTGTCTTTTGAAGCGCCTCCTTTAATTGCGAAATCTACAAAGCGTGCATATAAGGCATCACCTATCGTAAAATCACGATCAAAACTAATATATGATTTATAAGTGTCGAACATTGCACGATTTTGATCTACAAAACGGTAAACAAAATCTGTCAATAAAGATTTATTTGCGACATCCGATAAAAACTGCGAATTTCCCGAAGTATCAGCCGGAATAAATATATCGGGCATTATTCCTCCTCCACCATATACAATTTTACCGGAAGGAGTTCTGTATTTCAAAGAATCAGGAAATTTCGTACTGTCGGGAGTTTCGAGTTCTCCGTGCGCTACCCTATTTCCAATATCTTCATAATAATTTTCATAGCCCTCGTTATATGGTTTTTGAATACATCGTCCGGTTGGTGTGTAATAACGGGCAACGGTTAAACGGATCGCGGATCCATCGGGGAATGTAGATTGCTCCTGCACGAGACCTTTTCCATAAGACCGTCGACCAATAAGCGTGGCGCGATCCCAATCCTGTAACGCTCCTGCCATAATCTCACTAGCAGAAGCAGAACCTTCATCGATCAAAACAACCAATTTTACTGTTTCGAACGATCCTTTGCCCGTTGATTTATATTCTCTTCTTGCTCTCGCTTTTCCTTGTGTATATACAATTATTTTATCGTCGGGAAGAAATTCATTCACCATTTTTGAAGCCGTATTTAAATACCCTCCCGGATTTCCACGAAGATCAAGAATAAGATTTTTCATGCCCTGTTTTGTTAAGGTATCCATTTTACTCATGAATTCCTTATAGGTAGTTTCCGCAAAACGACTCACCTTAATATATCCGATTCCATCTTCCACGATATATCCTGCGTCGATGCTGTAGATAGGGATTTTTCCTCTGACAATATCGAATTCAAGAAGTTTGGACATACTTCTTCTGAAAATTGTAATCTTTACATCGGTACCTTCTTTCCCCCTTAATTTTTGGGTTATTTCGGGTGTGGTAATTCCCACGCCTGCTACATTTTTCCCTTCTACTTTAATAATCCTGTCACCTGCTAAAATACCAAGGAGATCAGAAGGTCCGCCTTGAATCGAATTAAGTACCATAATCGTATCGTCGACCATGTGAAACTCGATACCTATTCCTTCAAAATTTCCTTCCAATGGTTCATTCACACCCTGTAAATCTTCAGCAGGTATATATATAGAATGCGGATCCAGATTTTTTAACAGATCGGTAATCGTTGTCTCCACGACATTCTTTTCGTTAATCGTATCGACATATTCCTGTTCAACATAATTAATTATTTCATTTAATTTATTGAAATGTCCGATCCTGAATGAGAAAAAAGGAACATGACCTTTGGTGAAAGGGTCAATCCGCATTCCGATAAAAACACCAATCGCCACCGCAAGCGACAGATACAAAGGAAGGAGTACGGTTACACGATTATTTTTCATTCCGGAGAATAGCGCAAAACTTCAACCCCAAACTTCCTCAAAAAATCTACGCCTTCATCCGATTTCAATCCTTTATAACTTGCATAAGAATCGAGAAAAATTACTTTTTTGATTCCTGTTGTATAAATCATTCTTGCACATGCCAGACAAGGCGAAAGCGTTACATACAAAGTTGCATTTTCGAGTGTAATACGATTTTTGGCGGCATACAAAATTGCATTTGCTTCCGCATGAAGTGCTAATGAACATCCTCCTTTTGAATCTCTGGGACAGCCCACCCCGGGCCATTCTTCATCACAATTATGTGTACCCGCCGGAGGGCCGTTATAGCCAAGAGAAACAATTCTCGTCTCTTTTGTCAGCACTGCACCGACCTTAATAATCACACAATGTGCTTTCTTGGAAAGATTTCTCGCTAAATCGATATAAATATCATCAAAAGATGGTCTGTTCATTTATATATTAATCTTATAAATAATTATTTAAACGCTGGGCAATCATTTCCGTGTTTTCCTCCTTGTCTTCCTTTTCCACTCCAATAAAAATAATAGGTGAGATTAAAATTAGTATATACATAGCTGTCATTAGCTGATGCATTTCCGCGATGCCCACCGAGATTATTATGGTTGCCACTTCTGTCAGAAAGATCGACCGCAATCTGCCCTTCCTGAGCAAACAACTCGGCCTTGTTTGGATAATCGGTGCTCACATCATCGAGATAATCAGTAAATGTTTTTCTGAACCCTACTTCGAATCCAAGGTCCCAGTGTTCTGTTAATTTGTAGAAAACGCCAACTCCTATAGGGATTGAAAACTGCTGGAGTTTATAAGGTTTAGGATACACCGTGGTCGAAACGAGGTGTTGTCCTTCTGTGCCGATCGGTTCGAGATCAACCCATTTTCCATATATATATCCCTGAGGATTAAAATCAAATCCTGCTATGCCGGCAAATACATAAGGAGTTAAATTTCGTCTCGGTAAAAAACCTCGCGGACCTCCAAAAACTCTATATATACATACAACGGCCCCTTCAGTAATTTTGGATTGAAAATTCAGATTCCGATAAGAAGTCTGAGCTGTGGATAGCGAATCAAAAGCAGTGATAGTTCCTGTATAATAGCTGATGCGAACGGTGATGTGCCGCGAAAATACACCCGCAATGTGAACACCATACCCAAGTCGTGTAAACCGCAAAGTGAAATGTCCATCGAGATCCCCATTATAGTTCGATGCCCCTGCAGAAAAACCAACACCCATGTAACCCACCTGAGCGGAGGAGGCGAGACTCATCGTTACTAAAACCAAAAACAGGATGCGCTTAATCAATTAACAATGAACAATTAACAATTGGATGGTTCAATTTTTTTAAATTC
>JAHEYM010000386.1 GCA_023251595.1 Bacteroidota bacterium | reverse complement strand
AAGTAAATGTCCGATGTCCAACTTCCATCGCCCAATTTCCATGTTGGAAAATCGGGAATTTACCAGGAAATTGGACATTTGTCTTCCTCCCCCTGCCCCCTCCAGCGGGGGAGATCCGGATTCTTTTCTTGGTCAAGAAAAGAATATTAATTGTAAGTACGCGTATATTTTTTGTTCCCCATTCAAATCTTTTACTATAAAGATTTGAATACTATTATCCCCCGCTGGAGAGGGCAGGGGGAGGATGAAGGCTTCCCAACTAAAGAAAAAGAGGGGAATCAAAGCCTCCCCTCTTTTAAATAAATCTTTAGTGACTACCTACCTTATCAGCGTCACGAATCCCGACTCGCTGTAAGATTTCTGATCGATGCCGGTAGCCCTGAACACATAGTAATAAACACCATCCGGAACTTCTTTTCCAGCGTTATTAGTGCCGTTCCATCCTGCAGAAGGATCTTCCCATGAGTAGATTAATTCTCCCCAACGGTTATAGATTTTGGCATGGATACCGATGATGTTGTGTGTGATTGGTTTGAAAATCTCATTGAAGCCATCGATATTTGGTGTGAAGACGTTTGTGACGTGCATCGTTGAGCTTGGCTCAACTACGATCGTGTAATAGGTCGTGTCGGTACATCCAAAACTGTTAGTCGTTATCAGCATTGCGGTATATGATCCTGCAGAATCGTATGTATGATTTGGGTTTGCAGCAGTTGAGTAGTTCGAATTCAGAATACTTGCATTTGCATCGCCAAAATTCCAGAAATAAGTAGCTCCATTTACAGAATTGTTGTGGAAATTGACCGGAAGTGGTTCCGGTCCTGAAGGTGGAACGGGAACAAACGAAGCAGTCACACCGTTTCCAATAACCACCACGGTATCGGTGCCTAAAGTCGTACAATTATTTGAAGTCACAGAAACTGCATATATAGTTGTAGAGTCGGGTGAGACCCAGATGGAGTCAGAAGTTTGACCTGTGCTCCAGACATACGTACCACCTCCGGTTACCACCATCAAAGTGCTATCATGGAGGCAGATATTGTTGTTCCCGGAACTTAATGTAATCACAGGATTAGGCGTAACTGTTACAGTAATAGGATTTGAAAGGATTGTACATCCATTCGCATCTGTAACAATTACTGTATAGGTAGTGGTTGCAGCCGGAGTTACTGAAGGACTCTGACCTGTTGAACCATCACTCCAAGCGAACTGATAAGGAGTTGCACCGCCGGAGTTCGTGGCTGAGAGCTGAGTACTTTCTCCGAAACAGATGGTTGTGGTTCCCGAAGCACTTAAAATCATTGCAGGTGGTTCGGAGAGATTGAAGATATCGACGTGACTGCATCCATGTGCATCGGTTGTAGTACAAGAATATTGACCTGCCACCAGGCTTGTAGCGGTTGCACCCGTCTGAACAGGTGATGTGGTCCATGCATAAGTATATATGGCTGTACCACCGCTTGCCGCGATGATCGCTTCACCCGTATTTCCTCCATTACAAAGAATATTTATTTGTGATGGAACCGTGAGTAGAGCTGTTGGCTGTGTAACATTCAGTGTATCTGTTATTGAACAACCGTTCGCATCTGTTGTCGTCACAGTGTAGATGCCGGCAGTAAGATTTGAGGCTGTTTGTTGGGAGCCTCCCGACGGTGTCCAGGCGTATGTGAAGATCGGAGTCCCACCGCTTGGAACTATATAAGCGGCCCCGGTGCTGTTTCCGTTACATAGCACATCCACGTGACCATGCTGAGCAACGAGAGCAAAAGGTTGAGAGATGGTCACAGTATCAGTAACTGAACAACCGTTCGTATCTGTAATGAGAAGTGTGTAAAAGCCAGGTGAAAGAGAGGTAGCAGTAGGCGTTGTTCCACCACTTGGCGACCAGCCATAAGTGAAAGAGGGCGTACCACCACTGACGGTTGCCATAGCATCTCCATTATTCAATCCGAAACATGTAACATTATTATGTGTGAGCCCTGATGTAAGCAACGCGGGTTCCGGGATCACATAAGTCGCAGTATTGGGACAACCATTACTATCAAGAACAGCTACTGTGTAGGTTCCGGCGGCTAATCCCGTTGCAGTATCATTCGTTCCACCCGATGGAGACCACGTATATTGATAAGGAGTAACCCCTCCTGAAGGTGTAACGATTGCAATTGCGTTTGTACCACCATGACATAATTCAGAAGTATTCGATTGTGCCAACGTTAATAAAGGCGGTTGTGTAATGGTTACAGTTGCTGTTGATGCACAACCATTTGAGTCGGCGACGTTTACAGTATAGGTTCCTATCTGAAGTCCTGTTGCAGTGGCAGAGTTTCCACCCGACGGACTCCAATTATAAGTATAGACCCCGTTTCCACCCGAAACTGTGACGATTGCAACACCGGTATTTCCGCCATTACAAACCACATTCGTTGAGGTTGCGAGGGGTGAAACCGGTGGCGGGTTTGGGAAATTGTAAGGAATAACACTCGCACAACCATTGATATCAGAGACGGAAACAGTGTAAGCTCCTGAAGAAAGACCTGTCGCAGATGGACCTGTACTTACTGAAGGAGTCCAGTCGTAGGTAAACGGACCGGGACCTGTGTTTACATTGATATATATATATCCGGTTGAATCACCATTACATGCAAGGGTAGTTGTCGAATCAACGTAACCAAGCGTCAGTGTCTGAATAATGGTGGCTGAATCAGTCATGACGCATCCTTGTGAGTCGGAAACTGTAACTACATAGGTTCCGACGACGAGGTTACTTATTGTAGCAGTTGTTCCTCCGACAGGGGTCCAGTTATATGTATATGGTGCGCTTCCGTTAGAAGCGTTTGCAACAATGACTCCGTTATTGGTAGAATAGCAGGTAATATTTGTTGGAACAAGATTCAGTACAATCGGTGGAGGAATGGTGACGGTCACAGTATCCACGACGGAGCAACCATTTGCGTCAGAGGCAGTTACAGTATAAGTTCCCGGCGATAAACCTGTAATTGTCGGGGTATTTCCTGCAACTGGAGACCAGGTGTATGTGAACACACCCGTTCCACCGGTGACCACATCAGATGCTGTCCCATTGTTGCCAATAATACAGCCCGGATTAACATGGGATACAGTCGTGTGAACGGGAGGTGGCTGAAGCACATTCACCGTCGCTGTTGAAGAACAGGCGTTACCATCTGTCACAGTGACAGTGTAGGATCCTGCCGGAATACTCGTTGCGGTTTGACCGGTTTGACCGCTTGGTGTCCAACTATAGGTAAATGGTGATAGACCTGTCGGCGTAGCAATTGCATTTCCGGTGCTGTCTCCATTACAAAGTGGTTGTGTGAAGGTGGTTTGTATTGTTGGAGGAATACTTACGGTCACCTGATGTGTGATGGTATCGTGACAACCGAGACTATTTGCAACTACCTCAGTAACTGTATATGTTCCGGCAGCAGTAAATATATGTGTCGGATTCTGGAGCGTGCTTGAATTATTCGGCACACTCGCGGGATCTCCGAAATTCCATTGCCAACCTGTAATCGTGCCGCTGGCAACTGTTGAACTATCTGTGAATTGTGCGGTTAAACTGCATTGGGAAGTATACGTAAATGCGGGCAAAGTGCCGTTCACTGTTATACAGAATGAATAGGTTTGACTACCATTGAATGGACAGTTGTTATCGAGAACCGTGATGGTAAAGCAATATGGGATTGTGCTTGCATCAGCGCTGGTTGGATTCCATGTAAAGGTCCCGGTTTGATTCGGACTGCCCGATGCAGTGAATGTTGCACCCGGAATACCATTATTCCATGTCAGAACAGTTGATTGTCCGGCATCGAGATCAAAACTGTTAGTGGTGAAACTGTAAGGTGCACCTGCACAAATTGTAGCAGTAAAATTCCCTGTTCCATCGATTCC
>JAHEYM010000385.1 GCA_023251595.1 Bacteroidota bacterium | reverse complement strand
CGAGCTCGATTTTAAGCTTCTCCTGCTGATTGCTCAGAGAAATTTTATTTGGATCTTTCTGTTTATCCTCCTTTCAATGATAGGTGCATATCTATATCTGAGATATACAGCACCTATATATGAATCTTCCGCGGTTATTAAACTCGGTGTAGAGAACAATGCGAACAAGGTCTTGAATTTCAATAGCGGTGGTAATTTGTATGATCAGAGCGGGTCTCAGATTTTGGGCGAAATTGAGTTGATTCGATCGAACGTAATTATCGATCAGGCGGTTAAAGATTTACCGTTAAAAGTTAGTTATTTTTCTAAAGGAACTGTTTTAATCAACGAACTTTATAAATCTTCGCCATTCTCAGTTGAAGTTGAAAGTGTTGACTCGCTATGGCTGGGAATACCTATATATGTGAAGGTGGAGGATGATCAGAATTATTCTCTGACTTACCAGATAGGTGGTGCAAAAAAGTTGGTCAAAGGTATTGTAAACCAGACGGTTGCGTTGCCTTTCGCCAGAATAAAACTCACTGTCACTAATCTCGCAAGCATCCAGGAACAACAGGCACAATTCAATCAGGATGCGTATTACTTCACTATAAATGACCCCGCCAGTGTTGCAAACTCATTCACGAGCAGAATCATGGTGGCTTTGTTAAATCCAGAAGCACAGACTATTCTGATAAAATTCAAAGATAAAAATTCTGCCAAATCTGCAGATGTTGTGAATGCAATTGCGAACCGGTTTCTTACATACGATTTCAGAAAAAGAGCGGAGGGGGCGGAAAAGGTTCTTGATTTCATTAAT
This sequence comes from Bacteroidota bacterium, assembly GCA_023251595.1. Classification (GTDB taxonomy): domain Bacteria; phylum Bacteroidota; class Bacteroidia; order AKYH767-A; family JABDAW01; genus JAHEYM01. Next base: position 3,131 of record JAHEYM010000385.1, on the reverse strand, counting down.
TCACAGTTATCTTCAGTAAGTGACTCATTGAAAAGTTCAGAGGATAAACTCGAAGATTTTAAAAAAAGCAACAAAATTCTTAATCCGGAGCTCGTAGCTAATTCTGTTCTCACGAAAATAAATGAACTCGAAAATCAGAAAATAATTTTGGATCTCGAGGTAAGCGTTTTGGAAAAACTAAAATCAAAAATCGAGTCAAATAATGAGGTGAATGAACTTCTGCCATTATTGGCTGGAAGCTATTCCGACGGACTTATCAATGGTCTTATAACAACGATCCAGACTTCTGAGAGTGAAAGAGACCAACAATTGTTGGTTTCTACCCCAAACAGCGAACCTGTGAAGGCTATAGATATAAAGATTGAACGATACAGAAGGTTGCTCTCCGAGAGTATTAATTCTGCTGTCAGAAATGTGTTGGACAAGAGAACAACACTCGAGCGAAACATCGCAAATTCAGAATCGAACTTTAATAGGCTCCCATCCAAGGAGGCGGAATACGCACGTTTGCAAAGGGTTTTCACGATCAATGAGAAATTTTATTCTCTATTGCTTGAAAAAAAGGCGGAATTTTCAATCACAAGAGCCGGAATCACAACGAATAACGTGATTATTTCGAGTGCAGTTCCACCATCTGTGCCGATTTCACCAAATCGTACGCTGATTTTAGGTTCATTCATTTTCATGAGTATGTTTATCAGCTTTTCGCTGGTGATCGTTAAGTATCTTTTTCATACCAGATTATCTACTGCCGATGAGATCGCACAGTATACCGAAGCTACTATTCTTGGTGTGATACCGAGATATCGGAAGGAAATTCCGGTGTCGCAACTCATTGTCGATAAAAACCCGAAGTCTGTTATTTCGGAAGCATTCCGTTCTGTCAGGACGAACATGAATTTTCTGAACAATGCACCGGGAGCAAAGGTCATGGCAATTTCCTCAACCATTTCGGGAGAAGGTAAAACCTTTGTGGCAATCAATCTTGCAGGTATTATTGCTTTTTCGGGAAAACGGGTAGTTTTGATCGACCTTGATATGCGAAAACCTAAGATTCATATTGGTTTCAATGTTGAAAATACAAGGGGAATCAGCACCATCCTGATTCAAAAAGACAAACCTGAAGATTGTATTTGTCACAGCAATCTCGATCGATTAGATTTTATCACTGCCGGTCCGATTCCACCTAATCCATCGGAGCTTATTATAAGCAAAAGAATGGAGGAACTGCTCGCTTACCTCCGAGCCAACTACGATGTAATCATTGTAGATACCCCACCTGTTGGTATTGTGACGGACGGTATTCCGATCATTCAGATGGCTGACTATCCGCTCTATATTTTGCGCGCCAACTTCTCGAAAAGATATTTCATTGAAAATATCAACAAACTCATTGATGACACGCATGTTAAGCGATTATCAATCATTTTTAACGGATTTGAATCATCGAACTCCGGTTACGGGGGCTATGGCTATGGAAACAAATATGGATACGGATACGCTTATGGTTATGGCTATGGGTATGGTTATTATGAGGAAGACCGGAAGGCGCCGGGACGATTTGAAAAATTGAGAACCTTTTTCGGTTTGGGAAAATAAGATGATTGAGCTGATTGAATCAGTTTTCGATGGACTGAAACTTTTTAAGCCGCGGGTCTTTCCGGATAACAGAGGTTATTTCCTGGAAACCTATAACTCGCGGGACTTTGCAGCATTTGGATTGCCCGAAAACTTTGCACAGGATAATCTTTCATCTTCGCGATTGGGGACAATCCGGGGGCTTCATTATCAGCTTCCCCCGCATGAACAAGGCAAGTTGGTTTGGGTAATTTATGGTCGGGTGAAGGATGTCGCCGTCGATATTCGTCGGGGTAGTCCGACTTTCGGCAAACACTATTCGATTGAACTTTCGTCGGAGAATCACTATATTTTCTGGATCCCAGCCGGGTTTGCGCATGGTTTTGTAACACTCGAGGAAAACACGATGTTTGCCTATAAATGCACGCAATATTACCAACCTCAGGCAGAGAGGGGAATTCGCTGGGATGACCCGGATTTAGGTATCGATTGGGGCATGCAAAACCCGATAATTTCGTCAAAAGACGTGACTTTTCCCTGCTTGAGTGAGGTTACGGCTTTGTTTTGACAAATTATTTAGTAATTTTGCACCCCCACTTTTGGAGCAATGATAACTGATGATAATCGGATTCTACTTTATGCCCTGTTCTTTTTAAGCACAGCCGCATTTTCTTTTGTCATCAATAGTATCTTTCTGAAGTTTGCTAAAACGCTGGGAATCAGAAACTATCAGAATGATGGGACGATCATCAGATGGGGTCCTCAATCGAAGCCGGCTCTGGGTGGAATCACGTTTTACATCGTATTTCTTTTGTCCATAGCGAGTTATTCGATCTTTTTGCCAACCGGATCGATACTACCCAACAAACAGTTCATCGGTTTTGTGATAGCTATGAATTTGGGTTTTCTGATGGGGTTTGCTGATGATGCTTTCAATACAAGACCATTTTTGAAATTAGCAGTCCAGATGTCATGCGCAGGTATTCTGATACTTGCAGATATCTACATTAAAGTTTGTTCTATTCCTGCCCTAAATTATTTGTTGACCATCTTCTGGGTAGTAGGAATCATGAACTCTCTTAACATGCTTGATAATATGGATGCGATTGCTACCTTAGTTGCAATAATGGCGGTGATTTCTGCCATGTTTATTTGCATTCTTCAGGACGACATTGAGAATATATATTTTTTTATGTTGATCGGCGTCCTTTCATCACTTGTTGGTTTTTTAATTCATAACTGGCATCCTTCAAAAATGTATATGGGTGATGCCGGGAGTCAATTTCTGGGGGTTTTTCTTGCAGCGATCGGAATGATTTATTTCTGGAACAATGAGTCTATACAGAAAACCAATTCAGTACCTGAAATGTTTATTATTCCTATCATCGTATTTATCATGCCTTTAATTGATACAACAACAGTCGTAATAAAAAGAATCAGCAAGGGATCATCTCCGTTCATCGGTGGGAAAGATCACACTACGCACGGACTGGCATACAGAGGATTCAGCGAGCGGTGGATTGCATTTACATTCGCATTCATCTCGTTTCTTT
>JAHEYM010000047.1 GCA_023251595.1 Bacteroidota bacterium | reverse complement strand
GAAAGTTGCGGGAGCATTCCCAACTTCTCGATGAAATTACTTTTCGGAGTCATTAATTTTTTCAATAATAATTCCAATTCTTTTCCAACATCATCCAAAGAATTTACACCAAGAGCCATCGACATTCTTTTGAGCGTGCCCATAGAATTAATAAGGAGTGGAAATTCTGTTCCATTATTTTCGAACAATAACGCGGGACCACCAACCTTCGAAATACGATCAGTAACTTCCGCTATTTCTAAATGTGGACTAACGAATTCTTTAATCCGAACGAGCTCGCCGGCATCTTCCAGCGTTTTTACAAAGTGTGCTAATGAATTATATGGCATTGTTATTAATTTAAGTAAAAAAGCGAATCCCGGAGGACTCGCTTTTTAATAATATTTCGACCAATAAATATTCTATTCAACAACAACGAGCATTTTCGAATACTGTGCTCCTTTGAATTCATAATTAATAAAATAACTTCCCGATTTAATGACAGAACCCAAACTAATTTCAGAGCCATTCATATTAAATGAAAGAATTCGCCCGGTAATATCACACACAGCATTTACTTTTACAACATCGCTCCCTTCGATCAAAACAGAACCATTTGCAGCATTTGGAATAAAGCGGGGAAGTATTTCACCATTCATTCCAACCATACCTACACTTGAAGCAGTACCCGTAACTTTAAGATCGTGTGTTGCGAAAGAAGGATCTGTAGCAACTCCATCATCATTATTTGTCCAGTTAAATGCAAGTTTCAGATTATTTCTGTTATAGCAAACAAATGGAAGTGGCATCGAATAATTAGCCCATTGACCCTGACCACCACAAGTAGCACCATTCGCAAACTGATGAAGATCAACCCAAGTCGTTCCACCATCGATACTATATTGGAGTGTAGCATAATCGAATCCTGCTTGACCAACTCCAATCCAATCGCAACTCACATTCAAATTATAATAACCAATAGTAGAAATAGTGCTATTCATTGTGCAGCGTTTATTCGTCACCACACAGACTGAGAGTGTGGAACATACTCCACCGCCATCATAAGTAGCTCCGGTACCCAAACAGAAACTACCCTGACAGTTTACATGTAATGTTTTGTTTCCTGTATTTGCCTGACCACAGCCAGGCGGAACAACGGCGCTCTCGGCATTTGTATTGATCCATGTATTAGCATCCGGATCATTCGCACCGCTTGGCGTATTCAGCGTCCATGCTAACGGAGCACTATTAAATGTCTCCGAATAAATTACGGTTTGAGCCGATGCGGATGTTAGCAAAGCCGCAATGCCGAATGTTGTTAGTAGAAGTTTCTTCATATCATTTAGTTTTGTAGAGGCGTTGCACGCAACGACTTCCCGATTTAATTGTTAATTGTTAATTGTTAATTATTTTTTTGATATAATTAATTTTGTCGTTTTCATTTCTTTTTCATTCACATTCAGAGTCACGAAATAGACACCACTCTTTAATAATTGCGTGTCAAAGTTAATGAATTCCTGATGAGAAAACACCTGCGTATGATAAACAATTTTTCCAGCCGTGTCGAATATGCTTATAATTCCATTTTCACCATACCCAAGATGAAAGTTAATTGTCGCCATCTGATTGGCGGGATTTGGATTCACCTGAAGAGAATACTTTGGTTTTGGAGGCACATGAGAATTTCCGACAGTGTAATCGTAATAACCAAAACAATATTCACCCTTTTTCAAAGTGTCGATATTGAAATTTCCTTTCTTATCATTGTGATTGGAACTTGTGTTTAGTGCGTACCCGTTCACCCGAGACCAGTTCGTTGCAGTATTTGGTCTGTACATCAATACAAGACTATCTTCAATACCGGTAATTAAAGTATTATCGAGATAACCCGAACCACCACTGGTTGAGCCATCATAATAAAGCGTCATGTGTGCTGAGAAAGTAGGGGTAAAAGATCCATCCACACGATAATAGTGATAATCCGACAAACGGATTCCGGGATTAGAAGCAGAAAATCCATCGGGTGGAACAAAATTATGTTCTATACGAACGGTTGAAGTTCCACCTCCTGAATTCGTAACATTGACGACAGAATTTGTTTCAAGGAAAGTCCAGGCGCCAAGTGTGTCCAGATTTTTTTCATAATCGACTTCAGCATCCGAAATTTTTTCGTTCCGATCGAGTGCAACCCAAACCGGATTAAATGGAAGGGTTACAGTATACGAATTCAGTGGAGCATTAATCAAAAATGTATCGACCACCTGCGTTACACCATCGGTAAAAAAACATTCGACCGGCATTGTATATATATGTGTGTTTCCTTTCTGCCGTTGTCGTATATATACAGTTATCTGATAAGGAGGTCCGCCGGGAGCAACCGTAAATGAGTCGATAGAGAAATGAGGATTTCCCGGAGTAAGAACCCAATCATTAAAAAATGTGGTCATGTCAATTCCGGTGTTCGCAGTCAATTCGTTTTTGAAATCGGTATTATCCGCATTTTGAAAAGCCAGATCATTCATGTATCCGCGAGCACCTGTGAAAAAAGCGGAATCGCCCATATATTTTCTCAGTGTATGAGCGACATCACCACCTTTCTGATAAACCGTATTTCCGTATGTATATGCCAAAGGAACAGAATCCAGCGAGAGATAACTTCCATCCACGATATGAGAGAACTGTAATACTTTCCGGTGGTTACTTCTGATCCAATTTTTATATGCGGTTGAACCATAGACCGCTTCAGTAAAATATGCTTCGCTATACACCGCAAAACCTTCGTTGAGCCACATACAACCCGCGTTTTTGCATGTTACAAGATCGCCCCACCAATGATGCGACAACTCGTGCGCCCATAACGTTTCGTAAGTCATCGTGCCATTAATATATGCAGATCCGACTGAAATTGCAGTTGCATGCTCCATTGCGCCGGAGGAAAAAGGAACCAATGTGTAACCGACTTTATTCCATCTGTAAGGACCATAACCCGAAGAATAAGCAGTCAGCGCATTGCTCAAATGTGTAAATGTAGCGAGCGTATTGTTCGTATCGGCGGGCATCTCCGCCCAGGTAACGGGTATTCCATTTACCGTTCTGTTAAGCGTATAAAACGGAGCTACGTTCATGCAAGCCAGGTATGAAGGAATTGAATCATCCATCACCCAATGCCAAGTTATCGTACCATTTGGATTAGTCACTTGTCCCTGTAAAAATCCATTGCAAAATGCTTTATTGGTTGAAGAAGTATTTATATAAAATTCATATTTCGATTTATCGGTAAATTCGTCGATACACGGAAACCATGCTCTGCCAAAATTGTGAGGAATAGCGGCGAAACCCACGCCCAGATTGAACGCGTAATTTCCGGAGAAATAAAATCCACCCCAACCGCTTGCATCTTCCTGGGGAAGTCCGTGGTAATATATATATATTGAAACCGAATCGCCGGTATTCATTCCACCCCATGGGAGAATATTAATAATCGTATCATTATAAGTGTAGTTTACCGGAATAGTTCCGTCGGTGATTGAGTCAATCGTCATTCGCAAAAGGGCGAGAGAAACGGTAGTAACATTCATCATCCTTGAATGCACATTTGCCTGCACGTGCGCGCGGATCGCATGACCGGGAAAATCGATGGAATCGATGGAAATAAAGTACTTGCTGACGTGGATTGTGTCGCCTGTAGTTGCAAGTGGATTGAAAGGGTGGTTTTGTTGAAGTTTTTGCAATGAACTCTTCACCCTGCTTTCGATCGACCGTTTTGAGTCGAATTGGGCGCTGACACTGATGTTTGCGAGACAGAGTACAGAGAATAAAGAATAGAGAATTATCTTGACCATGCGAACAATGGGGTGAATTTTATGCGAATGTAGCAGAAATGGGGGAGAAAAGCAAAAAAGGGGTTGAAAAGTTGAAGAGTTGAAGAGTTGAAAAGTTGCATGATTGAATGAAAGTGAACGTATAGAAGTAGGTCATGCAAACTCAATATTTTGAAATTTAGTACAGAAAGTGCATCTTTACAAAAATTAATCATCAGAATTAAGTTTTAAAAAGAGTGTGATAATGATACCACAAAAATATAGATTAATCGTTCTCATTCCGGCGTTCGTCTCTGCCTGTTTCACAAATATATACGCCCAAACCCCTTCTCCAATAAATCCAACAGATATTAAAGGTACGTGGTATTTAAATAAATGGACTCTCTATCACACACTGATTATTGGCGATCACTCCATTGAGGCAGATAACCATATAGATACACTATTCAGATTTAATTACGAGATATCGAACGACACACTTATTAGCTGGGGTGGCGAACCGAGACAAATGTATAAAAACAAAATTATCAGTGTTACAAAAGAAACCTTGGTTTTGGATGGAATTCAGAGTGTGGTCGGAATCCGAACTTATTCGAGGGTGAATAAACATTGGAAGAATTAGCATGCTACTTCCTTCGAATCAAAAACGTGAACATTTCCACTAATAGATAATAATTAGAGTTCGACTTATATAACTCAACCTTTATGAAAAAATCCATTCTAGTTATCTTAATTTCAACACTATTACTATCGGGATGCAACATTATTCGTGCATTAAAAGCGGGTAAACACCTCCGGAAAGCTGATTTTACGTCAACAAACTATTTTAAGGAAATCCCTTTTGAGCTTAATACCGGACACATTTTAATTAAGGTGAATGTCGATAAAAAACAGAAAAGTTTCTTTCTTGATACCGGCGCACCCACCGCTGTTTCGCCCGATCTTACAAAAGAATTTCACTTGAAAACATTAAAAAATGCGGTTAGAGACGACTCGATTAAAAAAGTTCTTCCAATCATAGACGAAATTGCTATAACTGATCTTTTATATTCGAACGTAGGAGCCATTGAAATTAACACAACCGAAATGTTTAGCAGAAGTTGTGAAGTTATCGATGGATTAATCGGAGCTAACATTATCAGTAAAAATATATGGCAAATCGACTTTCAACAAAATAAATTAAGAATTTCTGATAGTCTTTCAAAATTTAAATTCATTGATAAGGCGATCAGGATTCCATTCGAAACTTCTTCATTTTCGAAGAGTCCGATAATTCGTACTAAGTTGGAAAATGGAGAAATAATAAAACTTGTTTTTGACACCGGTTCCAATGGTTTCATAACTTTCAATACGGACGACAACAGGCAATTTATCAATTCCTTCAACCAGAAGAATATCTCTGAATTTTACACAAAAGGTTACAACAGCATTTTAGGAAAAGAGGTGGCTGAACAGAAAGATACTGCTTATTTGATTCGTACAAATTTATACTTTGGAACAGATAGCATTTTGAATCAAACACTTACATACGGTCGATACAAGAATTACAGCGAAAGAAAAAACGGTGTGATTGGAAATCAATTTCTAAAATCATTTATTGTAACCATTGACTATACATCAAACACAATTTTTCTATATAAGTACTCAGACCGGAATTCATATACAGGAAATTTTGGATTCTCTTATGGTTTCACAAGAAATAAATTAATGGTTGGCGCTATCTACAAGAATACAGAAGCAGAAAAAACAGGAATAATGATCGATGACGAAATAATCGAAATCAACGGTCACAAAGTAGCAGACCTATCTGAAAAACAACTTTGTGATTACGCAAGCGACAAGTTCAATCTCATCCCTGAAAAACAATCTAAAGCGACTTTTGTTTTTAAAACCAAATCCGGCGAAATTAAAAAAGAATTAATCCGAAATTAAATTTATAAATCTGTAAACATGCTACATTAAAAGATCAAAGCTTCGTTTCTCCGCAAGATTTTTATAACTTTGCATAAAATCTAACATTTACCCTCATGATTCGAAGATTCCTGTTCATAATTTTATTAGTCGACTTCTCCAATATAAACGCGCAAATCTGTTTCAATCCGAGAACAAATTTCACCGTTGGCGTTAATCCAAAAGCGTTTTGTATTGCCGATTTTAATGGCGATGGAAAAAAAGATATTGCTATCGCAGAAAATAACGGAACTGTTGCAATTATTTTGGGAAATGGTCTCGGCGGTTTTGGAACTGCAACGGACTTTCCAGTTGGTGTAATTCCCAACGGCATTTGTTCTGCCGATTTTAATCATGATAGTCTGGCGGATATCGCTACTTCCGATTTAGGTCCATGGAACGTTTCAATTATTTTCGGAGACGGTACAGGTAATTTCGGAACTGATTCCACCTTTGGCGCAAACACACCATATTCAATTGTCAGTGCAGATTTCAACAGAGATGGAAATGCAGATTTGGCAGTAGCCACCGCATATAGAGTATTAATTGCTTTGGGAAATGGTGCAGGTGGATTTTCTCCGGTTGCAGCCTATGGAAATGGTCATTCATATAATTCAATTATATCCGGAGATTTTAATGGAGACACGATTCCCGATCTTGCGATGTCCGGTAGCTCGAACATGGTATGGACACTCATAGGCGACGGACTTGGTGGATTCGGAAATGCAATTGGATATACGGTTGGCAACACACCTTCAGGCGTTATTGGTGCCGATTTTAATGGAGATGGGAAAATCGATTTAGTCACTGCCAATCGTTTTTCGAACGACATAACTATATATTTAGGAGATGGACTTGGCGGATTTGGAAGCAATATAAATTTTCCGGCTGGAACGGGTCCTGCAGCATTGTGCAGTGCTGATTTTGACGGAGACGGAAATTTGGATGTTGCCGTTGCAGATGGAAGTTCGGCAAATATATCTTTATTACAAGGCGATGGCAGCGGAAATTTTGCGTTGCCGGTTAATTATGTAGTCGATACTGTTCCCGATGCAATTACAAGTGCAGATTTTAACGGTGATGGAAAACCAGATTTGGCAGTGCTTACCGTTTATTCAAACATCGATACAGGTCATGTTGCTATATTACTGAATTGCAGTTCAACAGGAATAAATTCTGTATCACAACAACTTCAACCGATAAAAATATATCCTAATCCCGGCAAAGGAATTTTTAATATGGAAATAAATTCCAACGAAATCAATCCGGCTCATCTGGAGATATTCAATGTTTTGGGTGAATTGGTTTATTCTCAAAACAATCTTCAATCTTCAATCTCCAACAAAATAGATCTTCATGATCTTCATTCCGGTATTTATATTGCTAAAATTTACAGTTCAGGAAAAATATTTGCTCAAAATATTATTATCGAATAATATCAAAAAACCGTAAACGGAACGCTGATGACGCTGATTGAACTGATAAAAACTGATCTGAGTCATGACTGAATCACTTATGTTAAGCGAATTCAGAAGCAGAGTTGAATTCTCTGACAAAGAATTTGCTAAACTGATTCCACTTTTCGAGCATCTGTCTGTGAAGAAAAACGAACATCTTTTTCAGGCAGGCAGCATCGCTAAATATGTTTACTTTATTGAAAAGGGATGTCTTCGTCAATATTATATAAATAAAAACGGGGATGAAAGAAATATTTATTTTAAAACAGAAAATGGCTGGTGCAGCGAATTGGTAAGTTTCCTCAATAATACGCCAACAGAATTAAATTTGCAAGCACTTGAAGACAGCGAACTGTTATATATTAATCAAAAGAATTGGATTTATGCTGTGACACATATTCCACCCTTGACCATGTATTTTATCAGAGCTCAACAAGATACAAATTATATGTTGAAAAAACGTTTGGGTGAAGCAACCGTCGAAACACCTGAAGAAAAATATCTGCGTTTTGAGAAAGAGGAGCCTGCCCTGCTCAAACGTTTGCCCTTGTACCACATCGCGGCGTATCTTGGTATTACACCCGAAACATTAAGCCGTATCAGAAAAAAAATTGTGAAAGGTTAATTTCTTGATTCAAATCAAGAAGAATGATCGTCCAGCCAGATAATTTTGCTTCATAAATTAACCACTAAACCCTTACAAAATGAAAAACGAAGTTATCAGAATCGGACAAACCACCATTAGTTTTCTTCTTGAAGCTGCCGACACCAATGGCTCTGTAGCCATGTTTGAATTTATGGTACCGGTTGGAGCGAAAGTCCCGTTGGCACATTCTCACGAACATTATGACGAAACTGTTTACGGTCTCGAAGGAGTTATTACCTTTACAGTCGAAGGAAAACCAATCGACATCGGTCCTGGTGAATCTTATTTTATTCCGAGAGGCGCAGTACACGGTTTCAACAATCTCTATCAGGAAAATGCAAAGTCATTGGCGGTAATTACACCGGCGCTCATCGGACCCAATTTCTTTAAAGAATGTGCAGAAATCGTAAATGCCGGTGGTCCGCCGGATATAGAAAAACTGAAAATTGTCATGGCAAGACACGGACTGGTTCCAGCTCTGCCGAAAGCAGCAGTAGTGTAAATTCTACAAAAGTATTGTAGAATGAAAGAGCATAACAGCATAAAAAATGGTGGAAACGAAAGCCATTTTTCGGGATGTTGGAAATAATCCCTAATATTGTGGCTCTAACATAAAAGGTCACTACAAAATAAATGCTCAAAAGCATTAAATTCCCGATACAGAATATAAAAGACACAAAATTATTTTTTGTATCGGGAATTGCACTCCTGTTCATTTTTCTATTCCCATATATTTATTTAGGCATCGGTTCATATCTCACTATTCATGACAATCTAGATAGTGAATTTGTTTTTCTCCATTTATTAAAAAGTACAGGTTTATTATTTGGTTTCGATGGTAACACAATCGTTCCGAATGTAATGAACGGTATTCCAAGAAGTTTTTTTCATTCCGAATTTAGTTTCATCAGACTTCTGTTTTTAATCTTTCCATCTTTTTGGGCGTACGTCATCAACTCAGTTTTGATCCGCATGATCGGCTTTATGGGAATGTACCTTTTTGCAAAAGATTATTTAATGAAAGGTAGCAATACCAAAGCAATTATCGCAATCTCCGCGTTATTTTCATTCATTCCAATATATAGCGTTTATGGTCTGTCGGTTATGGGACAACCAATTCTTATCTGGGCATTTTTAAATTTATGTTACAATCATAGAAGCATTTTAAACTGGCTTATCATTTCCGCATTTCCTTTCTATGCACACATTGCTATGATTGCTCCTTTCATAGTAGCAGCCTTAAGCATTTATGGCATATACAGATTCACAAATAAAAATCTAACAATCAATAAATCCTATTTTATCGGACTTGGTATTCTCATCTGCGGTTTTCTAATCGCAAATATTATCACTCTAAAAAGTTTTATCTGGCCGGGCGATTATATTTCACACAGATCCGCTTGGGTGGCGGAACCCTACTCCATCAAAAATGCACTCATCGACTTCTATACTATTTTTGCCAAAGGTCAGTATCACTCCTCTTCGTTCACTGCTTTGCCAATTTATTTGTTTGCATTAGTAACTTTTTTTATAGTAAAAAATGATCTTAAAAAAATCAAAATACTTGCCTTACCAATTGTTATAATTGGAATCATCTCGTTATTCGCAGCAACCTATCCGATTATTTGTTTCAAAATGCAAAACTTTTCTCACATATTATTGTCGTTTCAATTCTCCAGAATCGAATTCTTAATTCCAGTCTTGTGGTTCATTATATTAGGTATTTCTGTTCAATACACGTTTCAAAAACTTCACCCGGTAATAATCCCCTCTTTTCTTATTGTACAGTTTCTTTTCATCGCCTGGCAAAACGAAGAATTAAGATATAATTATGCCAAAACGATTTTCGCAAAGGAATACGCTGAAAAAATTCCCGGGTTTAAATCATTTTACGCCGCTGAACTTTTTGGTGAAGTTGCTACCTTTATAAACAAACCCAAGAGCGAATACAGAGTTGTAAGTTTGGGAATGTTCCCGTCTATTGCACAGTACAACGGCTTCTATACACTCGATAGTTATCAGAATAATTATCCGCTTAAATACAAGCAGGAATTTAGAGAAATAATAGCAAGCGAATTGAATAAAAATAATGAGCTGCGACAATATTATGATGATTGGGGATCAAGATGTTATTTATTCAGTGCCGAGCTTAGAAATACATGCAATTTAACCTGTTCGAAAAAATGCGGATCGCGTGCAGATAGTCTGGATATTAATTCATCAGCATTAAAGAAAATGGGTGGAGAATATATTTTCTCCGCTGTTCCAATCATAAACTATGAACAATTACAATTGAATTTTTTGAAGAAGTTTTCTGACATTAATTCGGAATGGGATATTTATTTGTATAAGATACTGTAGTGGTCTCCTTCCTCAACACTTCAACCTTTCAACCTTTCAACCCTTCAACCCTTCAACCCTTCAACCTTTCAACTGTTCAACTGTTCAACCCTTCAACTTTTCAACTCTTCAACTTTTCAACTAGTAGTAATTCTCAATTATTTTCCCTATATTTGAACTTCCTTACCTAACCCCTACCCAATGAAAATCAGGTACATCCTCATTACGGTTTTGGCCATATTCTGTGCTTCATCAATTAGTGCGCAGCCCCTTACTCAGGGCTCGAAAAGCATACTCAATCCCACCTCTCCGGCTAAAACTAATCTTCAACTTACCGCCCAAAATTCTGACGGGTATTTCTTCAAGGTGACCCCCGGTCAGGTCGAAGTCAGAACGGTTAGTACGCCGAACGGTGATGCTTTCACTCTCGGAATGGATCAGGGAACACCTATGCTCAAGACCGGAACGCCTGATCTTCCAAAACTTACGGCCTCTATCATCATCCCCGATATGGCGAATATGGACGTTGAAGTGACAGCCGGCGCATACACAGATTATCCGAATATTATAATTGCTCCGTCAAAAGGAAATTTATATAGAAATATTAATCCGGCGAATATTAATTATACTTATGGTGAAGTTTATACTCACGATGAATTTTTTCCGGCGGAAAGAGCTTCATTACGTCAACCGTTTATTCTCCGCGATTTTCGTGGACAAACTCTTATGGTCAATCCAATTCAATATAATCCCATAACGCAGGTTCTTCGGATATATATTTCTTTGGAAATTCATGTTTTTGTGAAAGATCAGAATGGAGTAAATCAATTTGTGAGAACTACCCGTCCCGACAAAATTGATCGTGAATTTTATCAAATATATAAAAACCTGTTTTTAAATTTCGAATCAACGACAAGATACACTCCGGTTGAAGAAAATGGCGATATGTTAATTATTTCTCACGGTGCATATATGCCGGACATGGCTCCTTTCGTTGCCTGGAAAACTGCAAAAGGAATAAAAGTAACAATGGTTGATTTTGCAACTGTCGGAACAACTGAAGCGGATATTCAAACGTATGTTGCAAATTTCTATAATACAAATAATCTAAAATATTTATTGCTCGTGGGCGATGCTCCACAAATTCCTCCTTTCTCCGATCAATATGGGGCATCCGATAATTCGTATGGATGTATAATGGGAAGCGATTATTATCCGGAAGTATTTGTCGGTAGATTTTCTGCTGAATCAAATGCAGATGTGCAAACCCAGGTTCAACGTTCGATTGAATATGAAAAGAATCCGACAGTTGGCGGAACCTGGTATAAACACGGTGTTTGCATCGGTTCTAATCTCGGTCCCGGCGACGATAATGAAATGGATTGGGAACATGAAAGGAATATTCACAACTCACTTTTAGGTTATGGTTATTCAACTGTAAATGAATTATATGATGCAACACATAATGGTGATGATGCTCCCGGCGATCCTGTTCAAGCTGATCTTGCAACAATTATTAATGGCGGATGTTCTGTAATTAATTATACAGGTCATGGGAGCAGCTCAAGTATTGTCACCACCGGATTTTCGAGTTCTGATGTAGATCTTCTCACAAACACCGGAGCATTGCCTTTTTTCTGGCCTGTGGGTTGTGTAGTAGGCGATTTCGTCAGTCAGACTTGTTTTGCTGAGCATTGTCAACGCCACACCTATAATGGACAACCATCTGGAACCGTCGCGTCATTAATGTCAACAATTAATCAAAGTTGGAATCCTCCAATGGATGGACAGGATGAAATGGATAGTATTCTGGTCGAAAGTTATTTGAATAATATCAAAAGAACTTTTGGCGGAATTTCGATGAATGGTTGTATGCACATGAACGATAATTATGGTTCTCAGGGTGATGAAATGACTTCAACATGGAATTGTTTCGGTGATCCTTCGCTCGATGTGCGCACCGACACGCCCATGCCCATGACGGTTTCGCATGCAGCCACTATTTTTCTCGGTGCAACTCAGTTCACAGTAAATTGCAATACCGACGGCGCTTTAATTTGCCTCACTCTTCAAGGACAAATTCTTGGAACCGGAATCAGCAGCGGTGGTTCAGCGACAATTAATTTTGCGGCTTTAACAGTAGTAGATACAATTCACGTAACGGCGACAGCATATAATAAAATTCCATATTTCGGAACTGTATTAATTGTTCCTTCAGCCGGAGCTTATGTCATTTATTATTCTTCACATATAAATGATGTGGCCGGAAATAACGATTTCTGGGCGGATTATGCTGAAAATGATCTCTTCGATGTTACTTTAAAGAATGTCGGACTCTCTGATGCAGTCGGCGTAAATCTGAAGTACTCTATTTCAGATCCATATATTACAATTACAGACAGTACTCAGTCATACTCAACGATTCCCCTAAGTACCATGGCAACTCAAAATAGCGCCATTGCATTTTCTGTATCGCCATCAGTTCCCGATATGCACATGTCGCAATTCACAATTCATATTACAGACACTGCAGGTGGCAATTGGAGTTCTTACCTGACTATACCTATACATGCTCCCGTTTTAGGCACGGGGACGCTGACTGTTAATGACCTTTCAGGAAACGGAAATGGAGTGTTGGATCCATCCGAAAATGTGACGATAACAATTCCAACAACAAATGGCGGACACAGTGATTCACCTACCGCGACTGGTACATTAAGTGTTGCAGGAATCGGTGTTACAATCCAAGGTTCACCGACTTTTAATCTTGGCATAATTACACATAATGGCAGTGCGAACGCGACATTTCAATTAAATGTATCTCCCACTGCTGTTGCCGGAACAGTCATTATGCTTACATATACAGTTACGGCAGGATCATATACAACACAAAGAATTTATTATCAAACAATAAGTCAGGCGCAGGAAACTTTTGAAACAAATAATTTCACACAATTCCCCTGGACTTTAGGTGGCGATGTTCCCTGGTTTACAACAACGGAAGCACCTTACGCAGGAAATTATTGTTCCAAATCCGGAGGAATTACAGACTCACAATCTTCCGAAATGTCGATCACATTAAATGTCTTGCAACAGGATTCAATTTCATTTTACGGAAAAGTTTCTTCGGAACAGGATTACGATTATTTTAATTTCTTTATAGATGCAGTTCGTGTTTATCAGATTTCCGGATTGCATGGATGGGAACGTCATGCCTTTCCTGTAACACCAGGTGTTCACACGTTCAGATGGGAATATATGAAAGATGTATATATGTTACAAAACGAAGACTGTGCCTGGGTTGATAATATTATTTTACCGGCATTTGGTCCGCTTGGCATGAATAATCCGAATCAGGATATACAGCAGGCAATGTTATATCCGAATCCTGCCCACGATTTCTGCACCGTGCGTTATTCACTAAAAAATGTTCTTCCCGCAAATATTCAATTAATAGATGTTACAGGAAAATCAGTTTCAGAAATTCTGAATTCTCCAGAACAATCCTCCGGCACACATCAGATTAATTTTTCAACCGCCAAATTATCTCCCGGAATTTATTTCGTGAGAATTGATGTGGGTGGAGAAATTAAGGTTTTGAAAATGGTGAAGGGGGAATGAACAGTGGATAGTGGATAGTGGATAGTGAAAGGGACAATTCCAAAAAGCCCCGTAGGGGCGACATTTTGGTAGTAGCAATGAACAAATTATTTCCAAAAAGCCCCGTAGGGGCGACATTTTGGTAGTAGCAATGAACAAATTATTTCCAAAAAGCCCCGTAGGAGCGACATTTTGGTAGTAGCAATGAACAAATTATTTCCAAAAAGCCCCGTAGGGGCGACATTTTGGTAGTAGCACAAATGATTAAATTATTTCCAAAAAGCCCCGTAGGGGCGACATTTTGGTAGTAGCACAAATGATTAAATTATTTCCCAAAAGCCCCGTAGGGGCGACATTTTGGTAGTAGCAATGAACAAATTA
>JAHEYM010000046.1 GCA_023251595.1 Bacteroidota bacterium | reverse complement strand
TTGAACTGATAATCACTGATTAAAATTTATCTTGAGATTTATCGCTGTCCATTTAAATCCGTTACCATTCACCATTCACTATTCACTCTTTCACTCTTTCATTCTTTCATTCTTTCACTCTTTCATTCTTTCATTTTTCCTCCGTTCCCTCTCTCTAATAATCAAACTCAACTCTCTTCCGGTTTGTCCTTTGACGGAAGTATTTTCCTGAGCTCTTCTGAAAAGATAAGGGAGCACCAATTCAACCGGACCATAAGGTACATATTTGGTGACGTTGAATCCCGCGTGTGCAACATTATATGAGATATGATCGCTCATCCCGATTAATTGTGAAAAATGTAAATGCGGATGATTTTTTGGAATATTATTTTTGATAATAAATTGTGCCATATTCATGCTCGACTTTTCATTATGCGTACCTGCACACACAGCAACATTCTCATAATGATCTAAACAAAATGCAACCGAGGCATCGTAATCGCGGTCTGTATCTGCTTTGGTAATATGAATTGGAGAAGGATATCCCATCTGACTTGCGCGAATTCTTTCTTTCTCCATATAAGCACCACGGACGATTTTAAATCCCGTTCTGAAATTTTCGGCCATGGAGAGATTATATATTTTTTTCAGATAATGGAGACGATCAGTTCTGTACATCTGAATGGTTGTATATACAATTATCTTTTCTTTGTTGAATTTCCGCATCATCTCCAACGCGATATCATCGATTGGATCTTGAATCCACGATTGTTCTGCGTCGATGAATAATGTGATGTTTTTTTCGTAACAAGTGCGGCAAATTGCTTCGATCCGATTTTTTATTCTGAGATATTCCGCTTGTTCATCGTTGGTGAGTAATTCTTTATTCTGAATTTTTTCGAGAAGCGCGTGACGTGCTAATCCCGTAGGTTTGAAAACACAAAATGCAATCCGTTTATCTTTTGCAGCGTAATCGACGGTGCGTAAAATTTCATTTCTCGTTGAATCAAATGATTCTTCATCCTCACGTCCTTCAACAGAATAATCGAGAATTGTTCCGATATTATATTTTGCAAGATCAGTAATGGCTCTTTCGCAACCCTCAATATTTTCACCTCCGCAGAAATGACGAAATACAGTTGACCGGATTAATCCTTTTATCGGGAAATGAATTTTTAATGCAAAATTCACCAATGAGGGACCGACTTTTACCAGCCAATTAATGCTGATAAATTTAAATAGCCAATAGGCACGAGTAATATCTTTATCTGTTTTTCCGGCGAAAGCGATTTCGGTGTTATCAAATGAAATCTTTTGTGGCTCCATAAAAAATAATTTTTTGCAAATGTAAAGAACGTTTCGTTGCTTTAAACTGACTAAAGTCATAAAACCCTCACCCCCGGTCCCTCGCCCAAGGGAGAGGGAAGTCGGACTCCCTTCTCCCGTGGGAGAAGGGTAGGGGATGAGGGCGTGGGAGAGGGACCGAGGGTGAGGGTCTTTTTGCTAATTTTGCAGGGATGGAAACCAGATCCAAAACCACCGCGAACATCCTCGGCATTGAGTACACAAGACCCTTTATCGTCAGTGGTCCATGTGGTGCTGAGTCGCAGGAACAGGTTGAGAGCACGGTTTTGGCGCTGGGTCGGCTTGGAACGGTAAATCTTGTGAGGGCCGGGATTTGGAAGCCGAGAACACATCCAAATTCATTCGAGGGAGCGGGAAATGAAGGCTTGAAATGGCTGAAAGATGCCGGAATCGCTGCAGGACTTCCGGTAACAGTGGAAGTGGCGAATGCCAAACACGTCGAAGCAGCTTTGAAAATCGGTATTGACGTTCTTTGGATCGGCGCACGAAGTACGGTAAACCCTTTCGTGGTGCAGGAAATCGCTGATGCCTTGCAAGGAGTTGACGTACCTGTTATGGTGAAGAACCCGGTGAATCCCGACATCGAGCTCTGGATCGGTGCTTTTGAGAGGTTTCTCAGGGCAGGAATATCGAGGATTGCCGCTATTCATCGCGGTTTTTCGAGTTACGAGAAAACAATGTACCGGAATCGGCCAAATTGGGAGATTCCGATCGAGTTCAGACGAAGAATGCCCGGAATACCAATGATTTGTGATCCAAGTCATATCAGCGGAAACAGGACTTTGTTGCAAGCGGTTTCGCAGACGGCTCTCGATCTCAATTTCGACGGACTCATGATCGAGTCGCATATAAATCCTGATAAAGCGCTGAGTGACTCGAAACAGCAAATCACTCCCGAAATATTAAAGGTGCTTCTCAATAATCTTATATGCCGGACTCAGAATATAGAGGATGTTACCGGACTCCGGATGATCGAGGATTTTCGTCAACAGATAGATAAATTAGATTATAATATATTGGATATTATCGCGAAAAGAATGAAAATCGCGAAAGATATCGGACAATTTAAAAAAGATCATAATATCACAATTCTCCAGTCGATGCGTTGGGATGAAATTGTCGAAACCAGAATGATGTTGGGCGTAAATAAAGAATTAACAAAAGAATTCGTGTTGAAATTATTCGAACTGATTCATCAGGAAGCGATCGAAAATCAATCGAAGGTAATGAATTCGTAGAGGCGTTGCATGCAACGACTTTGGAGGTTGAAGGGTTGATAAGTTGATAAGTTGATAAGTTGATAAGTTGATAAGTTGAAGAGTTGAGAAATGAAACCGTAAATATAATAAAATTAAATCTCATTCCCCTCTTGAGAGGGGCTAGGGGTGTGTCGGGCGGGGTGTTCCTCCTCCTCGATGAAAATACCCGTAAACATTGTCTTCCTGTTTTATTGAAAACTTCACCCGAATTAAAAAAGGCAAAGATTATTCAAATTGCTTCGGGTGAAAAAAATAAAACGATCGAAAGCTGTAATCATATATGGGCTGAACTAACTAAATCTAATGCAGATAGAAATTCGCTTTTAATTAATCTTGGTGGAGGTGTGATCTGTGATATCGGTGGATTTTGCGCTTCAGTTTATAAACGGGGAATTAAACATATTAATATTCCAACCACCTTGCTTTCGATGGTGGATGCAGCGTGGGGAGGGAAGACGGGAATCGATTTTCAAGATATTAAAAATCTGATCGGCACTTTCAAAAAACCGGATGTTGTTTTTGTTGAACCTAAATTTCTAAAAACACTTCCCGATCGTCAAATTCTTTCCGGAATGGCGGAGGTTGCAAAACATGCACTTATTGCTGATAAAAAATATTGGAAATTATTGAAGGAGGAAAACTTCACCCTGAAAAGGAGTGGAGAAAAGATTATCAATAAATCTATTGAGATTAAAACAAATATCACCCGAAAAGATCCTCTTGAAAAATCTCAAAGAAAGATCCTTAACTTCGGACATACGATCGGGCACGCGATAGAAAGTTATTCAAACAAATATGATAAAGATCCGATTCTTCATGGTGAAGCAATTGCTGCAGGGATGATTTGCGAAGCACTGCTATCGTCCATCGTCGCGGGACTTCCCCAAAAAGATTTGAATGAAATTATATATTGGATTTCGGCCGTTTTTCCTCCGGTTAAATTAAATGAAGAAGCCATTCCGGAGATCATGAAATTTATGACGAATGATAAGAAAAACAAAGAGGGGAAAATAAACTTTACATTGCTGAAACGAATCGGGAAGGCAGAGATTGATTATGAATGTGATGTAAAGTTGATTGAAAAAGCGTTAAAAACATACTGAGAAAAGGAGAATGGCTATTCGCATTAAAAAACCGGTAAGTGATATTTCCGCGATTCCGGTTTTGCCATCCTCGAAAAGTATTACTAACCGTTTACTCATTATTAAAGCATTATCAAAGAATTCGTTTGATATTGAGCGCGCTTCAACTTCTGATGACTCCGTCTGTTTAAAGAAAATTCTGGATGATTTTAAAACAACTTCCGGTGAAATTAATAAAACATACAACTGCGGAGATGCCGGAACCACCTTCAGATTTTTAACCGCTTTCTTCGCTTTGCAATCTCATTATCCCGTGCTAGGGGCAGGACTTAATTATCCCCCTCTGGAGGGGGCAGGGGGAGGACATTCAGTGACATTAACCGGCTCTGCACGCATGCAAAATCGTCCAATCGCTGCCCTCGTCGATTCCTTAAAAGCAATAGGAATTAATATTTCATACAGTAACAAAGAAGGATTTCCACCAATTATTATTAAGTTTTCAGATAATGAAATTAAGAATGTAATTAATATTGATGGTAGTATAAGCAGTCAGTTTATTTCGGGATTGTTGATGATTGCACCAATTTTTCCCGATGGACTAATTTTAAATATTTCGGGTGAAGTTGTTTCAAAACCATATATAGAGATGACGATCCGATTAATGGAGAAATTCGGAATAAATGTTTTATGGGAGAATAACAGAATCACGATTGCGAATCAGGAATATAAAACAGAAAATATAAAAGTGGAGGCAGATTGGAGTGCGGCATCTTATTGGTATGAAATTGCAGCTTTGTCCGAGCATGCATTAATTACTTTGGGCAAACTGAATGGAGAAAGTATTCAAGGCGATCGGGTGATTGCAGATATCATGGAAAAATTCGGAGTCTTCACAACCTTTTTCGCAGATGCCATTTTTATCGCAAAGGAAAATATAACACTTCCCGATTCTTTTGAATATGATTTTACAGATTGTCCCGATCTTGCACAAACTGTCATTGTTACCTGTGCAGCACTTGGAATAAAAGGTAAATTCACCGGACTTGGAACACTTAAATATAAAGAAACCGACCGGTTGTCTGCATTATCGAACGAATTAAAAAAATTTGGAATTACGACAGAAATTCAGAACGGAGAATGTCTTTTAATTTCCGGAAAAATTAACTCAACAGAAGAAATCATTTCAACGTACGGCGATCATCGAATGGCAATGGCTTTTGCACCGGTTGCGCTTAAGGTTGAACAATTGATTTTGGAAGATGGAGAGGTGGTTTCAAAATCTTATCCTGATTTTTGGGAGGAAATCGCAAAAGCCGGATTTTCAATAAATCAGAACTTTGTGCCTTCGTAACCAAATTAGGAAAGCTGCGAAGACGCCAAGGCGCAAAGAAAAATAGTAATTTTTGGTTTTGAAATCGCTGATAATTTGGAAATCCCAACAATTTTGTATATATTTGAACTCTAAATACCCTCCGCATGAAACACACCCGCTTTCTCGTTTCGATTTCGATTATTGCAGGAATTCTTGCTTTTCAGTCCTGCAAAAGAGAAGAAAGTTCCATTTCTCCTACTACACAATACCTTGATCTGCCGTCAATTCCGTATTCGTATAACCAGAATGTTTCGAATGTGGCTACACTTGGAAGAGTGCTCTTTTACGATACGCATCTTTCGGTAAATAATGCGATTTCCTGCGCAACATGCCACAAACAAACTCTCGCTTTTTCGGATAATGTTGCTTTAAGCAGAGGTTTTGAGAACCGGCTCACCCTTCGAAATACCCTGCCAATTCAGAATATTAATTCGAATTCATTTATTCAAAATGTTCATCTTTTTTGGGATGGGAGAGAGACTGATTTACAGGATATGGTTTTAAAACCGGTCGTAAACCATATAGAAATGGGTATGCGTGGTCCGGGTGCAATTGAAGGTGGAATTAATTCTTTACCATATTATCCGGAACTTTTTACAAAAGCTTATGGCAATTCAGAAATTACAGCAAGCAAGATCGCCGAAGCACTGGCAGCTTTTACCAGCAGCATTTTTTCATTTGCAAATAGGTTTGATAATTATATAAGTGCGGGTTCAGGACTCACAGGTCAGGAAGTTCAGGGAATGAATCTTTTCTTCACCACATATAATTGTAACAGCTGTCATCAAACAACAGAACCTAACGCGTATCAAAGCGGTGGCGGTTTTGTGAATATTGGTCTCGATCTCGAATATACGGATAATGGATTAGGTAAACTCAATGGAAATTCTGCAGATAACGGTAAATTTAAAATCCCGAATCTTCGAAATATAGAATTGACGGCGCCATATATGCACGACGGAAGATTTGCAACATTGGAGGAAGTCCTTGATCATTATAGTCACGGAATTGCCGATCATCCGAATCTCGATGCGCGCTTGCAGGGAACCGATGGTCATGCCAAAAACATGAATATTCCGGATAATGATAAAGCAGCAATTATTGCATTCATGAAAACATTAACGGATCCTTTTATGATTACAGATGTGAGGTTCTCGAATCCTTTTAAAACAAGATAAATATTATTTATGAGAAAATATATCACTGCGGTGATTTTCCTGTTGACAGGAAGCGGAATTGTACTTTCACAGACGCCCGAAAAAAAAGAAGAAAAGTATTTTCATTTTATCGGACTTCAGGCAAATCAGTTATGGAAACAGATTTTTAATTTTAATAATACCACTACAACAGATAATCCATATCTTTTAGTTTACAGCATGAATTCTCCGAAAACGGGTTGGGGATTGAATGCCGGACTCGGATATAATTATTCGGAGATAAAGGATAAAACAGATCCTGATGGTCGGATTACACGAATTAATGATTTCTCATTACGTGCGGGTGTGAGTCGAATCGTTCATCTCGGGAAAAGGTTTGTTGCCGGCTATGGTGCTGATTTATTAATGAATTTTAATAAAGATAAAACGGCAACAATATCATCTTTTGACAACAGCTCTGAAATTGATAGTACCTTTTCAAGTTCTGCGAGCGTATTGAATAATTATGGCGGTGGATTAAGGGTGAGTCTGAGTTATCACATCACAGAAAGGGTGTTGATTGGAACAGAAGCGACAGGTTATCTTGTCACATCCAATGACAAACAGAATGTGAGTCAGACGAACAAAATATTTTTTGTTTTTAACAACACAACCGAAATACATGTAACGAATTCAAACTCAGAAACTATTACAAATAAATTTTCGATCACTTTACCAACCGTTTTATTTTTATCAGTCAGATTCTGATTAAAGCCATGAAGAAATTATTTTTAATATTTACTTTTATCTCTGTATCAATATTGTTGTCTTCCTGTAAAGAAAAGGGCTGTACAGATAAAAATGCTTTGAATTATAATGTCACAGCTAACTCTGATGATGGCTCTTGTGTATATTGTAAAACGGGCAGAACGCAGATAGGCACGCGTAGCTCTTATTTGCTTGATTATAATAGTTCCAGTCCTTATTATTATCAACAAGTACTACGGTTCGATTTTATTCAGGATGGAATTACCTATTCCGATTCACGATGTGGTGAAACCAACGATTGCCATATATCCTTGAAGATTTATAATTTGACTTTGCAGGAGGTTGACGTTAATTATACACTGAGTATTTCGATGAATGGAATATATATGACAAACTATCTGGTTATTCCTGCCAGTCAAAATACCGATGTGGGTATTATTTCAGGAAGTGCGAGTGATGCATGTGGTCTGATAACCACCGGTTCTATTTCAATTTATGCCAACGGAAATATTGTTTATCACTAGCCACGAATTTCTTATAGATACCTCCCTTTCACCAAATAATTCTTTACATAATCATTAATTCCGTCTTCGAGGGAACAAAATCGTGCCGAATAACCAATACTCTGCAATTTATTCATTTTTGCTTCTGTGAAGTATTGATATTTTTTGCGGATATCTTTTGGTGTATCAATGAATTCGATTTTCGGTTTTTTCTTTAATGCCTTAAAAGTTCCGTTCGCGAGATCGAGAAAACTTTTTGCGTTACCGTTTCCGAGATTGTATATGCCGCAATCTTTTCTATGATGCATCATGAAATATAAAACATCAACAACATCTTTCACATAAATAAAATCACGAAGTTGTTTTCCATCTGCAAAATTTGGATTGTGTGATCTGAATAGTTTCATTCCTCCCGTTTTCCGAATCTGATTAAATGCATGAAAAATTACAGATGCCATTCGTTCTTTATGATATTCATTCGGGCCGTATACGTTAAAGAATTTGAATCCTGCCCAGAAATAGGGTTTCTCCTTCTGTTTAAGCGCCCATTTATCGAAATCGTTTTTTGAAACACCATAAGGATTCAATGGTTTTAGTTTTCCAATTAAAGTTTCATCATCATCATAACCATTTTCACCCGCGCCATACGTTGCTGCGGAAGAGGCATAGACAAAGGGAAGTCCGTACTCCGAACATATTTTCCAAAGCTCCTTTGAATAATTCAGATTTAATTTGTCGAATACAGATTTATCAAATTCGGTGGTATCAGTTCTTGCGCCTATATGAAATACAAATTGAACAAGTTCATTGTTTTTCTTCAACCAATCTGCAAATTTATCTCTATGGATTTTGCGGGTAAATTTCTTGTCTTCCAGATTTCTGTTCTTTTTTCTATCTGAAAAATCATCCACTAAAATCAAATCATTATATCCTTCCCGATTCAGTTTTTCAACCAAACAAGAACCGATAAAACCTGCTGCACCTGTCACAATAATCATGAAAATCTGAATTTGTCGTTTTTTAAAACTTCCGAAATAAACAAAGGTGACTTTTTTATATTTTCGGGATGTAGCATATTAAATTTATCAAACATAAACTGAACAGCTTTTTTCCCTTCACTTCCTAAATCAATGGAGAATTCGTTGACGTAAAGCTTTATATGCTGCGCAACAATCTCAGGATTTTTATCCTGAGAATTTTCCAAAACAAATTCTTCTGAAACTTTCGGATTTGCGAACGCATATTCTATGCTCTTCTTCATGAGACGATTCATTTTCCATTGTACAAGATCGTGTATATCGCGGCGGATGACAATTCCACCCAAGGGAATTGGCAATCCGCTTATTGATTCCCAATATTCACCCAAATCACAAATATTTTTCAAACCTTTTGTCTGATAAGTAAATCGATTTTCGTGAATGATAACGCCAGCATCCACTTCACCCGAAAGAACAGCATTTTCGATCTCCGAAAAAACATATTCTTTTTTATTAACGATATTCGGGCAATATAAATCGAATAGAAAATTTGCCGTGGTATATTTTCCCGGAATTGCGATTTTCAAATTCTTCTCCAATATTTCATCGGTGGTTAAAATCCTGTTAGAAATAAGAAGAGGTCCGCAACCCCTGCCCAATGCGCTTCCGGCATCAAGCAGAACATATTTATCAGATAAATAAAGATACGCGTGAAAACTCAGTTTGGTGAGATCCAATTCCGTTTTGAATGCTTTCAGATTCAAAGTTTCAACATCCTCAAATTCGTAATCGAAATCCAATCCCTCTGTGTTGATGCGATGATTTAATATCGCGTCGAACATAAAAGTGTCGTTGGGACAAGGGGAAATTCCTGTTTTTAGAAAGGACATTTTTTTAATTAATAATTAACAATTAATAATTAACAATTGGCAAGGGAGAACAGTCTCATGGAATGAATTATTTTATTTTTTAACTTTCTTCATATTTATTTTATTCTGATTAATTAAATATTTAATTGTTAATTGTTAATTGTTAATTGTTAATTGTTAATTGTTAATTGTTAATTGTTAATTGTTCATTGTTCATTCATTTTGAGGATCTCATCAATCGTGTTTCTCGAAACAGAATGATAATTCTGACGGGCTTTGGAATATATTTTCTTCGCCATCTGCATTCCATCCGGCGTTTTTGCCATTTCGGAATATAATGGTTTTAAGAATTTTCTTCTTCCGACTTGAATTAAAAAATCTTCCAACGCACCATAGGCAGGAGTATATTTAGCTGTGATAGCTCTTTCAAACCATATTCCCAGGATTTCTGAATTCCCTGATTTCGTGAAATGAAATACATCATCTAATTTCTTCATCTGTGATTCGCTCATTCCTGCCGGGAGTTTGCTCAGGAAGCGAATCCATTCATCGGTAGTGAACCCCTTTACATCAATAGAATCAGGCGAGGTTCCTGATAAAAACAATTTCACTTTTTCATCCACCTTATTAAATCGCTCTGAAATAATTACAGGTGAATTATCAGGCAAACCCGGTTCATAAATCCATTTATTTAAATTAATTTTATTGGAAATGGATGTATCACCCTGAATAATTTTCGCATTAAACTCAACTAAAAATTCTTCCGTGGTAATAACCTGGAAAGAATGTTCCGCGAAATATTGTTTCAGAAAAGCATCGAACTTTTCACGACCAATGGTATTCTCGATTAAACGTAATAATGAATATCCTTTTTCATAAGCAATATCATTCATTCCATCGTCGGGATCACGATTTTCGAGTGCTAATTTCAATTTGGTATCGGGACTATCTTTTCCCAGTTCTTCAATTGTCTGAACTAAATCTTCTCTACCCTGGACTGCCTGCATGTCGGCGAAATCTTTTCCGTAAAGTGCTTCCATAATTCTTCTTTCAAAATATACGGTAAATCCTTCATTCATCCAGAAGTCATTCCATGTAGCATTTGTTACTAAATTACCAGACCAGGAATGTGCGAGTTCATGAGCGACTAAACTCGTGAGTGATCGATCGCCCGCGAGAATTGTCGGAGTTGCAAATGTGAGCATCGGATTTTCCATTCCACCAAAAGGAAAACTTGGTGGTAACACAATTACATCGTAACGATCCCACACATACGGACCATAAAGTTTTTCTGCGGTCAACAACATATTTTCCATATCAAAAAATTCGTACGCTGCTTTTTCTACCGTAACCGGTTCGGCATAAACGCCGGTTCTCTTTCCGATGGGTTTAAATACGATATCTCCAACAGCGAGAGCCATTAAATAAGAAGGAATTGGTTTCGACATAATAAAATGATATTTACCCTGATCATTTTTCACGGTCGGATTCTGCGCACTCATCAGGGCAAGCAGATGTTTAGGCACGGTCACGTCTGCATTATAGGTGAAACGTATGCCCGGACTGTCCTGACACGGAATCCATGTGCGTGCAAGAATCGCCTGCGACTGTGTGAACAGAAAAGGATAAACTTTACCTGCAGTTTGTTCCGGCGACAACCACTGAACCGCATCGGCTTCGGCAGAAGTTGTGTAATATATATTAATTCTTGTCGTCGTTGGGGTAATATTTACTTTTAATCTCGATCCCAAAAAAGGAACGGGCTCATCCAAAGACCACTCAGCAACTAATTCCGTGACATTTAATGTTACTTTCGTGATGGTCAATCCGCGTGTGTCGAAACTGATAAACGGAGGAGTGTTCCGAACTTCTTTTATGGTTTCTAATAAACGATTATCAATATCCCAGGAAGCTTTTCCCGTTAATATTTTTTTATCGAAATCTACATTTAATGTGAGATCGAGATGTTTCACACTTGCGATCGCGGGATCGGCAAATGAATGCGGATCGTGAATGATGCGGGTTTTGGTTTCCTGTGCAGGAGTTGTTTGTGAGATCATGGTTATTATAGTAAGTGTTATTAATATTTTATTTTTCATTTTCGATTCTATTTTTAACTCCCTTCTCCCGTGGGAGAAGGGTTGGGGATGAGGGGGAGAGGGATTAGGGGTGAGGGATTTCTTCCAGCATTTCAACTATATAGTTATTCAAGTTTTCAATTGCCAAATTCATCTCCCAATTATCCTTATTCCTTTTTTCAACATAATTGGAAACAGACCTTATTTGCAGACAAGCGATATTTTCACACAAACAAGAAAACAGAAAAGCAGCGCCTTCCATACTTTCTATATCGGGGTGAAATTCACTTGTCACGCGATTAATACTTTCTTCATTTCCATGAACCCGATTTACAGTAATTCCTGAAACCTGTTCAAGATGTCTCACGCTTTTAACTTTTTGCAAACCGGTTGCAATTAATTTCCCATCTTTATATGGATTTCGATTGGCATCTTCAAGTCCCATTGCAAAAGCCGAAAGCCACTCTTCACCATCTTCCGCTCCGAATTCAGAGAAAAAATCCGATTTAACATTCACAACTTCACCCAACATAACAGATCTTTGAAAACTTCCACAAACTCCTATATTTATCGCCAAATCAAATCTTTTTGAAACAAGAATTCTGCTCAGGTGAAAGGTGGTTCTGATCATCCCAACTCCACTGCAAAGTAATGAAACTTGAATTGACTTATAATCTTTGTGAATAATTTCTCCTTCAGGTAATTGTCTTAGCCCTAAAAAGTTGCATAATCCTGCGGCCTCAGCGGGTGTAGCGAAAACAATGAGAAGTTTCATGGTTGGTTTCGTGGAGGGGCAAAGATAGTAGTTAGCTATGAGCTATGAACTATGAACTATGAGTTCTGTAATATTTAAGCGTGAAGAATTTATCCCGTTGTTTTATTTAAGCATTTAATTTTTTTTTACACTCATACCTCATACCTCATACCTCATACCTCATACCTCATACCTCATACCTCATACCTCATACCTCCAATTTCCGTATCTTTGCACCCCATCAAAACTTCACCATGATTTACATTACCCGGAAAGAACAATTCAGTGCGGCGCATAAACTTTACAGACCGGAGTGGTCGGATGAGAAAAATCTTGCGGTTTTTGGCAAATGTTCGAACCCGAACTGGCACGGACACAATTATATTTTGGAAGTGACAATTAAAGGTGAAATCAATGCGGAGACGGGTTTTCTTGTGAATTTGTCGGATTTGAGTCGCGTCGTTCAGCGGGATGTTATTTCAAAAGTCGATCATAAAAATCTCAATTTGGACGTGGATTTTATGTCAGGGAAGATGGTTTCTACCGAAAATCTTGCAGTCGGAATATGGCAGCAAATGGAAGCCGGAATTAGTGCGCTTGGATGCAAACTTCATTGTGTGAAATTGCAGGAGACGGAAAAGAATGTTGTTGAATATTATGGAGAATAAATGATGAAAAAAGATAAGAAAAAAGTAATCGACACAGACGATGACGATATGCCGGGATATCTTCGGCAGGATCTTTATGATGCCGGTCGCATCGACGCTCTGACAAAGAATTTCAGATCCATTCTCACACAAATAGGCGAAAATCCGAAACGCGAGGGACTGTTGAAGACGCCGGAACGTGTTGCACGTGCCTTGCAGTTTATGACGCATGGAAATAGTCTCGATCCGGCGTCGATTCTGAAAGGGGCGATGTTTAAAGATGAATATCGGCAAATGGTGATCGTCAAAGACATCGAGGTTTATTCACTTTGCGAACATCATTTGCTTCCGTTTTTCGGGAAAGCACATGTTGCTTATATTCCAAATGGTCACATTGTCGGTTTGAGCAAGATTCCCAGAATTGTCGATGCCTTTGCGCGTCGATTACAGGTTCAGGAGCGGTTAACGACCGATATCCGTGATTGTTTACAGGATACTTTAAATCCGGTTGGCGTTGCCGTTGTTATCGAAGCGAAACATCTCTGTATGTTAATGAGAGGTGTTCAAAAACAGAATTCGGTTGCCACAACGTCAGCATTTACGGGCGAATTCATGACAAATATGAAAACCCGGAGTGAGTTCATAAGTCTCATTTCTGCCAAATTGCATTGATTCAGTTTTTTTCGTAACTTTGGCATCTTGATTGACGATTGTCGCGCTCAAACTAACTAAAATATGGATAATACGAATTATCAATCTCAAACGGTGTATGGTAAACCCGCAGCCGGTACCATCTCCAAAACCTTTATGTCGAACGTTTTCTCCTGGATGGGAGTGGCGCTCGGAATCACTGCCGTCGTTGCTTATCTTTTTGGCAACAATCCGGCGTACATGAACATGTTAAATGATAGCTTTACACACCGTCCAACCGGACTTGGTTACATTACTATGTTCGCTCCGTTCGTACTTGTGCTCGTCATGTCTTTTGCATGGCAACGATTATCTTCTACTGTTTTGCTCGGAATCTTTTTACTGTTCTCTTTACTGATGGGAATGAGTCTGAGTTACATTTTCCTTGTATATACATCAGCTTCAATTATCGGAACTTTTATTGCTACCGGCGGTATGTTCGGGGTGATGGCACTGGTGGGTTATACAACCAAAACAGATCTCACCAAAATCGGAAATATTCTGATGATGGCTTTAGTTGGAATAATCATCGCGAGTTTGGTGAATATGTTTATGCAGAGCAGCGGATTATCCTATTTAATCAGCTTTATCGGCGTGATCGTATTTACGGGACTAACAGCTTATGATGTTCAGAAATTAAAAGAAATCGGAGCTAATGTTGAATATGGAACGGATGCCGCGGCAAAATTATCGATGATCGGTGCACTTAGTTTATATCTCGATTTTATTAATCTCTTTA
>JAHEYM010000384.1 GCA_023251595.1 Bacteroidota bacterium | reverse complement strand
AGAATCGGTAAGTCTTTGTTCAAGTCCTGCACAAAGCTATCTCTGGTCGAATGGAGATACTACACAGTGCACAACTATCACAACGGGTGGGGCATATACAGTTACGGTAACCAACTCGAATGCATGTAGTGGAACGGGTGCATCAGCACCAACCAATGTTCAGGTAAATGCACTTCCGACAGCTGGTTTTACCGCTGCCGGAACAGTTCCGACAACTACATTTGCCAACAGTTCAACAGGCGGAACAAGTTATCTTTGGGATTTTGGTGATGGCTCACTCTCAACACTTCAGAACCCAACACACACTTATGGTTCAAATCAAAACTATCATGTGTGCCTCGTGGTTTACAATGCAGCCGGTTGCACTGATACTGCTTGTCATGATGTAAACATCAATGTTGGAACAGGTACTGAGCCGGTAAATACTGGTTGGTCAGCGGTGATTTATCCAAATCCTTCACAGACTGAAGCAACGTTGGAAATCAACATGATACAAGGAAATGAAGCTCAGATCATGCTGTTCGATATGACAGGTAAGATGATTTTGAAACCGCTAAATCAATCATTGATATCGGGTAAAAATCAAATTCGGGTTGATTCTTCAGAATTGTCGAATGGGTTATATTTCATTCGGATTATATGTGGGAAAGAGGATAAACTGGTCAAAATGGCTGTCAGAAAATAAGGTTTAAGCCAAATTAAAAAGCCGGTGCGATTGCGCCGGCTTTTTTTAATAAATTATTTATGTCAAATTAAGTAGGAATTCAAATTCGGATGCAAATAATATGTAATTTAACGCCATGAAAACGCTGATCCTGATTCGACATGCCAAAGCCGAAGAAAAGGCTGAAACAGTTAAAGATTTTGACCGTAATTTAACAACCGAAGGATTGAAAGATGCTTCTATTATGGGTAAGAGTTTAAAGTCGATGAAGATGGAAATTGATGCCATCGTTTCAAGTCCCGCAATCAGAACGATCCAAACAGCAGAGGTAATTCATGAAATGTTAAATTCGGAAGTCGAAATTAATACGATTAAGGAGTTATATATGCCCGAAAATACCACGATCTTTAAAGTGGTTAGTAAATTTAATGATCATATCAATACGGTGATACTTGTCGGCCATAATCCTTCTTTAAATGATTTAGTTGAGACACTTACCAACGCCAATATCGATAATTTCCCGAAAGCTGCAACTGTAGGAATTCAGTTAAATATTGAGCGATGGAGCAAACTTTCAAAAAAATGCGGTTCAGTTTTATTCTTTGAAACACCAAAAAGCGTAAAAAAATCTATATTAATCTAACGATGGAAACTAAAAAAAAGATTTCTGTAAAAAAAGAATTGCAAACAAAACTTGCAGTTCTGATTGAATCTTTTGTCCGGACAAACACTTCGGCCAAGACAAAGAAAATTCAAAAAGCGGTTAAAGTTGCAAGTAAACTTACGGCGAATGCAGTGGCGAAAGCGATCCGAGATGAAATTGCTGAAGATAAAAAGAATAAGAAAAAGAAGAGTGCAGTAAAAGGAAAAAAAAAGAAGCCGGTTTCTAAAAGAATAAAAAAAGCTTAACACAAATTGCCTTTAGCCTTTCACTATATCCAGCGAGAAAAAAGCTGGCTGTCATTTAATGCACGTGTACTACAGGAGGCTGCCGATCCTTCCGTTCCTTTAATTGAACGTCTGAAATTCTTAGGCATTTTTTCTTCAAATCTGGACGAATTTTTCCGCGTTAGGGTGGCCGCACTGCGTAAGCTGGCACGATATAAACAGAAATTCCGTTTTCTTGAGTATGATCCCGATATAGTACTGAATGAAGTTTTGAAAATAGTAATTTCCCAACAAAAAAGATTTGACAAAATATATAAAATACTGACAGAGGAACTCGCCGAACACAAAATATTTACTGTGAATGAGACCCAACTCAACCCACATCAGACCCGTTTTGTTACGAATTATTTTCAGAAAGAAATATTGCCCCGTTTGTCGCCTGTGATCATCGATAGGATACAACAATTTCCTTTTTTGAAAGATAAATCTATATACCTTGCTGTTCGGTTATCCAAATCCGACGTGAATGGTAATTTTAAATACAAACATGCATTAATCGAAATCCCAACCGAATTTATTTCAAGGTTTGTTGTCCTTCCGAAAATCGGAGAAAATAAGTATTTAATCCTTTTGGAGGATATTATCAGGTTTTGTCTCAGAGATTTATTTTATATATTTCATTTTCACACCTATGAGGCATGGACAGTGAAATTGACAAGGGATGCCGATCTTGAAATTGATGAACATGTCGCCGGTAATTTTATCGATATCGTTTCGAAAAGTCTTCAGAAACGGAAAAAAGGAACGCCCGTTCGTTTTACTTATTATAAGAGCTTACCTCCTGATTTTTTAAATTATTTTGTTCGACGGATGCATCTTGATACACATGATTTAATTCCCGGTGGAAGATATCATAATTTTAAAGATTTTATTAAAGTGCCGAATATCGGAGGAAAAGATATGGTTTATGAACCTTTGATTCAGGTTCCACATCGTGTTTTTGAACCAAAGAAAAGCATGATACGTGCAATTAAATTTCAGGATTGCATTCTTCACCTGCCTTATCATTCTTTCGATTTTGTTATTCAATATCTTAGAGAAGCATCTATTGATCCGAAAGTGAAAGATATTAAAATTACACTATATCGTGTAGCAGAGAATTCAAATATTGTGAATAGCCTGATCAACGCGGTAAGAAATGGTAAATCAGTCACTGTTTTTCTGGAATTACAGGCGAGATTTGATGAGGAAGCAAATATTGCCTGGACAAAGAAAATGGAAGAAGAGGGAGTGAAGGTAATTCACGGTACCCAGGGCAGGAAAGTGCACTGCAAAATATGTCTGATCACAAGAGAAGAAAAAGGGAAAGCGGTTTTGTACGCTAATATAGGTACCGGTAATTATCATGAAGTTACTGCCAGACTATATTGTGACCACAGTTTTTTTACTTCCGACAAACGAATAACAACTGATGTGAAGGATGTATTTCGTTTTCTCGAATTCGGTGGTAAAATGACAAATCTTCGCCATCTCATGATTT
The DNA here is from genome assembly GCA_023251595.1 of Bacteroidota bacterium. GTDB lineage: Bacteria > Bacteroidota > Bacteroidia > AKYH767-A > JABDAW01 > JAHEYM01. Next base: position 857 of record JAHEYM010000384.1, on the reverse strand, counting down.
CACCATTAAATATGAGAAATAAACTAACTGCATTGATAAATAAAGAAATCGAAAATGCAAAATTAAAGAAAGATGCAAGAATAATTCTCAAATTGAATCATATTGATGATAGAAAACTGGTTAATCAACTCTACGAAGCAAGTATGCAGGGGGTAAAAATTGATATTATTGCAAGATCAACCTGTTCTATAGTACCGGGGTTAAAAAAAATCAGCGAAAACATAAGAGCAATCAGCATCGTAGATAAATTTCTGGAACATGCCCGTATATATTATTTTTTGAACGATGGAATACCTGCAGTTTATCTCTCTTCATCTGACTTAATGTATCGAAATTTAAATACCCGGGTTGAAGTCGCCGTGCCTGTTTATGATAAGAAAATACAAGTGGAAATTTTTGAAATTCTAAGAATTCAACTGGCGGATAACACCAAAGCCCGTTTGATAAGTGAAACTCTTCAAAATCGTTATTATAAGAGTAGAGGTACTACCAAAGTGCGTGCTCAGGAAGATGTGTATAACTTTCTGAGAACGACAGAATAATATTTTTTGCTTTTATTAATTTTGTTGAAAAGATCACCCTTTGAAGTTCGCTGCCATTGATATCGGTTCAAACGCAATCCGCCTGTTAATCACTGAAGTGAACGACAATGGCGACGGATTGAGATATAAGAAATTGCTTTTTATCCGAACGCCAATCCGTTTAGGCGAGGACGTTTTTGTTCACAATAAAATTTCAGATGAAAAGATTTGCAAGTTAATAAAGGCAATTACATCGTACATACTTCAGATATAACTTTTTAATGTCCGAACTTTCATGGCCTGCGCTACCTCCGCATTGCGCGAGTCCGAAAATGG
>JAHEYM010000045.1:6600-14236 GCA_023251595.1 Bacteroidota bacterium | reverse complement strand
AATTAAATTAAGTTGTATGGTGTTTTTTTCTAATTCTTCGTCATAAAATTTTACATGATCAAGGAACACCTGCGATTCTGCGGTGATATCGGTAATTCCTTTTTCAGTCTTGAATTTTTCTACGCTCAGTTCGATTTCAGAAACATCGGTAGAAATGATCTTCAATCTACCCTCAATAAAATCGAGGGTATTACTCGCCATTTTATTTTTTTCGTCTATACCATTCTTCAGGTATGTTTCAATAAGTTTATTTAATAAGTCCACACCTTTTTCCGGAACAGGATCATCAATCGTCAGCGTAATTACCGTCGAGAGGCGTACCAATATTTTGGCATCCAACTTTGACATGTATGTAGAAAGTGTCGGTTCGTCATATGTAAATTCAAAAGCAAAATTTCGCTGTGTAGTAGATGCGTCGTCGAATGTTGCAAAATCAGCCCCTATACGTTTCACTAAAGAAAATTCACCGAAAGGAGTTGTAATTGATTCACCAAAGCTATGTTTTTTCTTATATGCTCCGACCTGATCAGACGCATTATAACTCAAAATGAATTCCGCATCATTCAAAATTGAAACATTGAACAGAAGTTTATATGCAGGCCCATAAACAGCTTCATATTTCACTTTAAAAGGGCATTTCTTATAAATCTCTTTTTTTCTGAATTTCCCTACGAGATAATAATTTACATCGAATTCAAGCTCTGACAATGCTTTCATCATTACAGACCTTGATTTCAAAATCTCTATTTCGTTCTCAGGAGATTTATTTCCTTTGAAAATATCAAGCTCTTTCATTAAATCGGTCGGCGCGTTCGGATTTTTTTTCTCACCTTGAACCAATACCGTCGCATGAATTCTATACTGTGGAACAGAATACCATAAATAATAATAGGACATTGACATACCTAATATGCCCGCGATTACAAAATAATACCAATATGGAAGATACTTAAAGATTACTTCTTTAAGGTTGTTACCTTCCTGCTTCTCTGGGTTGCCCTCTATTTCGCTCTCTGTCATGCTTAGTGTGTACTTAAACGGAAGTAATGATTTCCCGCCTTATATTTATTTTATTTAGTATAAGATCGTTATTTTCTGAGATAATACAGCAAAAGGGCAGATACATTTAATGCTGATAAAGCAATGGGTAAAATCCGGTATATATTATCTCCCGATGCTATTCTTCCCTGACCTTTTCCGGTTTCAACATAAACCAAATCATCGTGATGAAGATAGTAGTTGGGCGATGTGAAAACATCTCTTGAAGTAAGATCTACCGGAATATATTCTGTTTTATCGTTTTCTTTTCTGATTATCAATACATTTTTACGATTCCCAAAAATAGTCATGTCGCCTGCCATTCCGATCAACTCCGGAAGCGAAATCTTTTCATTGGATATCGTATATACACCGGGGCGTGTCACCTCACCTAAAAGAGTAAGCTTGAAGTTGACGATCCGGACACTCACTACAGGTAATTCCAAAAATTTCTGTAGTCGGCTTGAAATTGAATCTTTTGCAACGCGTGAGGTCAATCCTGCAACTTTTATTGTTCCTAAAACCGGCAATTGAATAAATCCTCCGGCATCAACTAAATATCCTCCTGCCAATGGACTGCCACCTGTCGTTGAGTTCGTGCTTCCGCCTGTTCCGGAACCAGCACCAGGCGCAATTTGCCCCCAGTTCGCAAACAAAGCTGTTGCTTCAGGATTAATGCTCGCAACGTTTATCGACAGAATATCATTCGGTCCGATTATAGCCTCGAACGGTAATTCCGGCGCTTTGGTTTTTGGATGCGCAGCAACACTGTCAGCACCTGTTATAAGCGGTGCTTGAAAATAAGTGATTTTTTTATTCGTAATGCACGAATACATCAAACAACTCAAACAACAAAGGATAAAAATCCTCATATTCAATTTTTTAAGAAACATTGCAAAGTTATAAAAATTTATTATAGTTTTTTAACATGTCCGTTCTCCAGTAAATACCGCTCTTTACACTCGGGACAGGCCGCGGACTGATCTTTATCGAAAACCAAACGATGCCCGCAGTTGCTGACCCAACCAATTTGTCGTGCCGGATTGCCAACTACAAGCGCGTAAGGCAAAACCTCTTTTGTTACTACTGCCCCCGCCCCGATAAACGCATATTCCCCAATGTCATGACCACAGACTATCGTTGCATTTGCGCCAATGCTGGCACCCTTGCAGACTCTTGTAGTCATATACTGGTCGCGCCTGATTACAGCACTTCTGGGATTAATCACATTAGTGAAAACCATCGAGGGTCCTAAAAAAACATCATCTTCGCAGATGACCCCTGTATACAGAGACACATTATTCTGAATTTTGACATTATTGCCGATGACCACATCACTCGATATAACTACATTCTGTCCGATATTGCATCGATCGCCAATCCTGCAGCCAGGCATGATATGGCTGAAATGCCAGATCTTCGTTCCTTTTCCAACCATGCATCCTTCATCGATAATGGCAGTCTCATGCGAGAAATAATCTTTGTCAGGCATATTGTGTTTTTTTTGAAAGAAACGAGAGAACATGACCACTGATAAATAAAGACTCTTCTTCTGTCATTTCGGTGTGCATCGGCAGAGAAAGCACAGTATCACATAACCTTTCAGTGACGGGAAATTGTTTCGCATCGTTTTCCGGCGAAGCGAACGCTTTTTGTTTATATAGTGGGACTGGATAATACACCATTGAGGGAATTCCGTTTTCAGCGAGATAATCTTTCAACTCATCCCTGTAATTTGCTGGAATCTGTACCGTATATTGATGAAAAACATGAGTAGATTTTGTTGACCTTTTGGGAACTTTGATGAAATCATTTCCGGCGAACGCCTTATCATATAATTCGGCTGCATGAATCCTCGATTCACAATACCGATCCAGATATTTCAGCTTCACATTCAGTATAGCTGCTTGAATTGTATCTAATCTTGAATTCACCCCAATGATGTCGTGATAATACTTTCTGGACTGCCCATGATTAGCAACCATTCTGCATCTCTCTGCCAGAGCAAAATCGTCGGTGTATAATGCTCCACCATCCCCAAAACAACCCAAGTTCTTGGATGGAAAAAATGAAGTGCAGCCTACCGTGCCCATCGTGCCCGATTTTTTTACAACTCCCGGAGAAAAAGTATACGCTGCGCCAATAGCCTGAGCGCAATCTTCAATTATAAATAAGTTATGTTTTGATGCAAGATCAATTATTGGCTTCATATCTGCGCATTGTCCGAAAAGATGAACCGGCACAATTGCTTTGGATTTGGATGTTATTGCTTTTTCAATCAGCTCCGCTGTAATGTTGAAGGTATCAGGATCAACATCCACTAAAACCGGTTTTAAACCAAGGAGGGCAATAACCTCAGCTGTTGCAACATACGTAAAACTGGGAACAATCACTTCATCACCACGGGTTAATCCGAGTGCCATCATTGCAATCTGCAGAGCATCTGTCCCGTTCGCACAAGGAATGACATTTTTACAGCCTAGATAAATTTCAAGATTTTTTTGGAAACCAGCTACCTCCGGACCGTTGATGAACTGCGCTGATTCGATACATTGCATTATTGCACCATCAATTTCCTCCTTCATGCGGGCATACTGTGCCCGAAGGTCAACCATTTGTATTTTTCTCATCCTGATAATTGCTATTAAAGACGTCCTGCCGTTTCTGATGATGGCAGCACTGATTTGATGTCATACATCACAGTATTCTCATTTCTGACTGTTTCGAACTTGAATGTTTTAAATTCATCATGCGCAACCGCTATCATTACGCCATCGTATATTTTGTCCGCTTTTTTCTTCAATGTAATTCCGTATTCATGTTTTACCTCCTCAGCACTTGCCCAGGGATCGTAAACATCCACCTCCAACCCAAATTCTTTTAATTCGGTGATGATGTCAATCACTCTGGAATTACGGATGTCGGGACAATTTTCTTTGAAAGTAATTCCCATTACCAAAACCTTTGAACCATTTAAAGGTTTTTTACTCTTGGACATCAACTTGATTAACTGGTTGGCAACAAAAAAACCCATATTATCATTGATTCTTCTTCCGGATAATATCACCTGTGGATGATAACCATACGACTCTGCTTTGTGCGTCAGATAATACGGATCAACACCAATGCAATGCCCTCCGACAAGACCTGGTCTGAAGGGGAGAAAATTCCATTTTGTCCCCGCTGCCTCAAGAACTTTTAGTGTGTTTATTCCCAGAAGGTTGAAAATCATGGACAACTCATTTACAAACGCGATGTTTATGTCGCGTTGACTGTTTTCGATCACTTTTGCGGCTTCAGCAACCTTTATTGAATCGGCCTTGAAAGTTCCTGCGACAATGATCGATTTATATAAATCGTTTACTCTTTCTGCGATCTCAGGGGTCGAGCCCGATGTGATTTTCAGAATTTTTGTAACAGTATGTACCTTATCACCCGGATTTATTCTTTCAGGTGAATAACCACAGAAGAAATCTTTGTTGAACTTTAATTTGCTGAACTTCTCGAGTACCGGAACACAATCTTCCTCAGTGCAACCGGGATAAACTGTCGACTCATATATCACAATATCACCCTTCTTAAGAACTTTGCCAACGGTTTCACTGGCTTTGAGTAGTGGAGTCAAATCAGGTCGCTTATACTGATCGATAGGTGTTGGAACGGTGACTATATATATGTTTGCCTTCTCTATCTCTGCCAATTCTGTTGTGAATGAAAGGTTTGCAGAAGATTCCAACTGGCTTTTATTCACTTCAAGAGTCCGGTCATGCCCTTTTCTTAATTCAGCAATTCGTGGTTGATTAATGTCGAATCCAATAGTTTTGTATTTCTTTCCAAATTCCACAGCCAAAGGAAGACCAACATAGCCGAGGCCAATGATTGAGATTACGGGGGTTGATTTTGATGCCATATTTATTAGTCTATTTATCGCAGGGATTGTTCTGCTTTTTGCAAAAGCGGATGCAAAGATACAAAAAAAAGTAAGGAGAACACAGGCTAACTATGACAATGCATCTTTTTGGGGCAACCAAATTGCTGCTATCTACTTCTGGCCCCCTTGAAAATTATATTATAAAATGCTTTAAAAAAGTATTTAATGTCGGTACGAAGAGGGTGTTTCCCATGTTCATTCAGATAATTCATTTCGGAAGCAATCAACCCATCCAAACCATGCGGTAAATCAGCATAAAACGGCGGGATCAGACCTGGTTTGTATAAACATCTTTTTTCCTGAGCTTCTTCAGGATACATACTGAATTTGTGAAGACTCAGTGGTCTGACTCCGACAATCTTAACATCCCTTTTCATGAGATTTATTATCATCGGCAATTCATCAATCCACAATTTTCTGAATAATTTACCCCAAGCGGTAAGCCTGAAATCATGATCAGCTTTATCTCCATCGGCTGTACCATGATTCTCATAAATATATTTTTGTAAATATTCCGAATAAGGATGCATGGTTCGGAGTTTATATACATGTATGATCTTTCCGTTTTTTCCGACCCTTTTCATTTTATACAAAACAGAGTATGACGGGTTGTTGTCATAATGTGGTTCACGAATTTTTCTTACGACAAAATATAAAAGATTATTGATTTCAGTAAACTTAATGATCTCGAAGCCGCAGGAAACCAGTCTCCCCAATGTTTCGGCTTTCGATAAAGCGCGATTTCTCCCGTTGGTAATAAAGAAATAGAGTTTCTTTGTAACACTCCATTTCGGAAAAACCCTCTTGAAAATAAAATCAAGGAAGTAATAAGGTAATGAAATTATTCGCGGGAACTTATTAATAATCCGTCTTTCTCTTTCTCCCAAAGTTTCAACACAACCGACGAAATTCCCTTTGTACTCCAATTTGCAGTTCACCGCCTCGAAAAACTTGTTAATTCTTCTGATATCATTAATCCGTTTAAGATTTATGATGCTTTTAAACAGGTTGGATGCGGAGTGATCGTGGTGAAGTATTTCGACATTGAATTGAGTTGAAGTACTGAGAATCGCCGTGTTATGGTGATCGTCTAAATGAACATGGTCTGAAATAAAATCCAGAACATCCTTGTCTGCGATACTATTGAGTAACTCTCTGTCCATTCATGCCTCTTTAGAACCTTACAAAGCTAAAGTCAAGAGCGCAAAAGTAATAAATTCATGGAATTGACAAATTCTTTGTTAAAACAGGATTTTTCCAACCTGCCCCTGCCCTTCCATGGAGGGGAATTTTCCCTCTCACTCTTTCATTCTTTCACTATTTCACTATTTCACTACTTCATTCCTTCACTTACTTAGACTCCCATCGGATGCCAGGTAGTTTTAATCTCCTGACAATCAAGTATATGGTACGGAGAAGAGGCTTCGGTTGAAAACCAATCGTTCATGCTGAATTCAATCACCCGCTTCACATTTCCCGCCGCGTTTAACTGAATTTTCTTCAACATCACGTCATTTTTAAGAGAAACAACAACACTATTCACGTCCATGTGGGTTGAAAAATGATCCGCTAACTCCTCTGCATCGCCGGTTAATATGTTTATAACACCGCCCGGAACGTCTGAAGAATTCAACACCTCTGCGAAAGAAACTGCACATAAGGGTTTTGTCTTCGAAGCGAGCACAATAACCGTATTTCCCCCAACTAATGCAGGTAGGAGAGATGAAACAAATCCAATCAGAGAATAGGATTCAGGCGCCATTACTGCCACCACACCTGTAGGTTCCGGAACGGAAAAATTGAAATAGGAGCCTTCAACCGGATTCACAGAACTGAAAATCTGTTGAAATTTATCTGCCCAACCGGCATAATACAGAATCCTGTCGATTGAGGCACTTACTTCTACTTCAGCATCTTCTGCTTTACTCCCCTGTTGTAATAATTCGGCAACAAACTGAGCCCGTCTTGACTCCAGCATCTCAGCGATTCTATATAATATTTGTCCGCGGTTGTAGGCGCTTCTTCCTGACCAACCGGCTAAAGCCCTCCGTGCCGCCACAACTGCATCCCTGAAATCTTTTCTCGACGAATTGCAAATATTTGCAATCGACTCACCTTTCGATGATTTCAATATATAATAACGCCCCGATTCCGTTCGCGGAAATTTCCCATCTATATATATTTTATATGTCTTTAAAACTTCAATTCGAGTTGCCATGCCGGTAATTTCTTTATTTTGAGCTTTGATTAATATTATTATATACTCTGTTCCCTACTAATTCCTAATTCCTAATTCCTAATTCCTAATTCCTAATTCCTAATTCCTAATTCCTAATTCCTAATTCCTAATTCCTAATTCCTAATTCCTAATTTAACTTTAGATATGCTCCCAGCCCTTGAAGTCCGCCCTCTCTTCCCATTCCACTTTCCTTATAACCACCGAATGGAGATGTCGGATCAAATTTATTATATGTATTTGCCCAAACCACACCTGCGCGAATACTGTTTGTAACTTTAAATATTTTCGAACCCTTATCTGTCCACACTCCACCCGACAAACCGAAGGGCGTATTATTCGCTTTCTCTATCACTTCTTCGACTGTACGGAACGATTGAATTGCGAGAACGGGTCCGAAAATTTCTTCCTGAACGATACGATCCGATTGA
>JAHEYM010000045.1:0-6590 GCA_023251595.1 Bacteroidota bacterium | reverse complement strand
CGTAAATAATGTGGGACGAAACCAATATCCTTTTGGTGGAAGCGTACAGGATGATTGATGACAAATTCCTCCTTCTTTTATTCCAATCTTAACTAATTTGGTAATTTTATCTAACTGCATTTTTGAATTAATCGCTCCAATATCTGTATTCTTATCAAGTGGATCGCCGACAATCAAAGTTTCGAGTCTGTCTTTTAATTTCCGCATAACAATATCGAAAACCGGCTCCTGTATAAACAGTCGTGATCCCGCGCAACAAACATGTCCCTGATTAAAAAATATTCCATTGATAATTCCTTCAACCGCCTGATCAATTGCCGCATCGGCGAAAATTATATTCGCAGCTTTTCCACCTAATTCGAGCGTGAATTTTTTTCCTGTGCCAGCCAATGCCCGCATAATTATTTTCCCAACATCGGTCGAACCTGTAAATGCAATTTTATCAAGTCCGGGATGATTTACAATTGCCGCTCCTGTTACACCCGCACCCGTTACAATATTAACCACGCCCGGCGGAAGATCCGCATCCTGTATTATTTCCGCGAGTTTCAAGGCACTCAAAGACGTTGTTTCTGCAGGCTTCAAAACTACCGTATTACCACAGGCAAGCGCCGGAGCAATTTTCCATGCCGCCATTAAAAGCGGGAAGTTCCATGGAATAATTTGTCCTGCAACGCCAAGCGATGTTGGATTTTTTCCGGGAAAAGCGTATTGTAATTTATCTGCCCACCCTGCATAATAAAAGAAATGAGCTGCTGCCAAAGGTACATCCACATCTCTCGATTCACGAATCGGTTTTCCTCCATCCAACGATTCAATCACGGAGAATTCGCGTGCCCTTTCCTGCATCATTCTCGCAATTCTATATATATATTTACCGCGATCGGCACCAGACATTTTCGACCAATATTTATCATACGCAGTTCTCGCTGCTTTTACTGCAATATCTACATCTTTGGCATCCGCTTCCGCAACTCTTGCCAACACTTTTTCTGTGGCGGGATTTACTGTATCAAAATATTTTCCTGAGGAGGGTGAAGAAAATTTCCCGTTAATAAATAATCCATATTCTTTTTCCAATTTGATATGATCTGTATTTTCCGGTGCAGGAGCGTATTTCCAGTCGGTGTTGAAATTCAATGTATTTTTTGTTGATGGGTTGATAGGTTGATAGGTTGATACGTTTTCTGATTTCCCTTTCAATTTATTTATTTTTGGTTTCATGTATGCTGTTTTTCGATATATTTGTTTGCTCCAGATATTTTTTCAACTCTTCAAGTCGTTGCATGCAACGTCTCTACAAGTCCATCAACATCAATCTTTTGAAAAATAATCTTCCGACTGATATACACCCGTTTTTAATTTCACAATTTGCATTAACAAATCATTCGCAAGCGTGCTCGCTCCGAATCTGAAATAATTCGAATTCATCCATGCATTACCCAGTGTTTCGCGAAGTGTCACCAGATATTGAATAGCAATTTTCGATGTGGAAATGCCACCTGCCGGTTTCATCCCAACCATTTTTCCTGTTCGTTGAAAATGATCGCGTATCGCTTCGAACATCACCAAAGTAACAGGTAAGGTCGCTGCCGGTTGAAGTTTTCCGGTTGAAGTTTTAATGAAATCTGCTCCCGCCATTATTGCAAGATCACTTGCCTTTCTCACATTATCGAGCGTGCTGAGTTCTCCGGTCTCTAAAATGACTTTGAGATGCGCTTCACCACAAGCTTCTTTCACCAAAGCAATTTCATCAAATACATATTGAAGATCACCCGAAAGAAATTTTCCGCGCGAAATCACCATATCGATTTCGTCTGCGCCTTCGCTAACTGCCCATTTAGTTTCAGAAATTTTTATTTTGGTTGAAGACATCCCGCTGGGGAAAGCTGTGGCAACGGAAGCAACTTTCACCCCACTATTCAGCAGTGTTTTTTTCGCAACACGGACCAGATTAGGGTAAACACATACGGCAGCCACACGTGGAATATCTTCAAAATCGTGAGGTCGCATGGCTTTGTGACACATCTGAATTACTTTTCCGGGTGTATCTCGAGCTTCGAGCGTCGTCAAATCAACCATACTCAGCGCCAGTTTCAACGCTTCAAGTTTCGATTCTTTCTTTATGCTGCGTTTGCAGAGACGGGCTACGCGTTCTTCAACATTAACGTGATCAACATTTGGTGATTCGATGAAATTCATTGTCTGTATTTTGCTCAAAGCAAACAAACGTACAAAAATTTACCCTGAAACTGTTATTTCTTTATCAGAAACAAAACCGGCAAATAATATAAAAATGGTGAATTCTCGCCTTTCACTTTTCCGGGTTTCCAGTTTGGCATCAGTTTCAGAATTCGTAAGACCTCTTCTTCTGTACCTGCACCGATCCCGCTTACAATTTTAACATTGCTCACTTGTCCGTTTGAGCCAACTACAAAAGCCGCCAGGACATTCCCCATAATTCCATTCCCGAGAGCGAGAATTGGGTACTTGGAATTCTTACTTAAAAAATCATAAAGCGCTGTTTCACCACCCGGAAATTGAGGCAATTCATCCACCTTCACCAACATACTACTTCCTGACTTAGTACTGCCGGCTGCATTTACAGGCGATGGTTCTGCTTTCGGCGGAAGAGGCTCAGGAACAATGTCAGGTAACTTTTCTAATTTCGGTGGAAGTACAGGTATATGAACTACGACGATCTTTGGTACTGCGGAAATGGTTTGAATTCGGGGTCGTACACCGGGGGGTGTAAACTCAACGGTCTCGTCAGGAATGGGCAATTTTGAAGCTTCATCCAAATCATAATCATCATCATAACTCTTCCACTCAAATGCAGCAAACACGAGACTTCCGGAGAAAACCAGACCGATCAGAAAAAAAAGAATTCTTCTTTTCTCCAAATTCGCCTTTCGACTTTTCTTTAATATGAGTGTAGTACTAATCATTCTTTTCCTGAGCTTGTCGAAGGAAGGTCGCTGGGCCTGTCGAAGTAGTCGTGTACGTTGATGGTTTGCCGTATATCACATAGAATGCCACGCTTCCAAGTAAACAACCGATACTATCTGCAAAAAAATCGATAATATCACCACAACGCGTTGGGATGAAATAGTATTGAATGATTTCGATCAAACCGCCATAAAACATGCCGAAACCCACTGAAATCATTAGAGCAGACGGTCTCACCCTTTGATATTTTGTTTGACGAATAAGTCCCGCAATCATCAGTAACACCAACACTCCGAAAACAAAAATATGTGCTGCCGTGTCAAAACTCAATAACCGCCAAAATGACCGATCCGGAAGATCATGACCCGGTAGCATACACAACACAAAAATCAGAAATGCCCAGAGAATTGCGAGTATGTTATGACGGATGAACACTTTTCCGAATTAGGAATGTGGAATTACGAATTAGGAGACAATTATCCCTCGCTAGAGGGGGCAGGGGGAGGAAGGGTCAGTGCGCTGCGACTTTTGCGTAATCCGCTGCGGATAACAGACTTCCCAGTTCAGCCGGATTGCTCATTTTTACTTTCACCATCCAGCCCGCTCCATACGGATCTTTATTTACCAATTCAGGGGATTTGTCCAATTCAGGATTTATCTCGATCACATTCCCCGATACAGGCATGAATAAATCCGAAACCGTTTTAACTGCCTCAACCGTTCCAAAAATGTCTTCTTTGTCTAAATCTTTGCCGGCAGAATTAATATCGAGATAAACAATATCTCCTAATTCACTCTGCGCAAATTCGGTAATTCCGATGTAAGCGATTTCGCCCTCCACCCTTATCCACTCGTGATCTTTGGTGTACTTCAAATTTTCAGGAAAATTCATACGATAATTTTTTTGCGAATATACATTAATTCGGCTTCAGTTTTACTGAGAAAGTGTAAACCTGATGCTGATACCCGCATTCGTGTTTCCTGTCGGGAAAGTAGAAGAAACAAAGGGTTTGTTCAACGTTTTGTCGACAAATGCCTGTATGTTAAATCGTTCGTTGATAACATAATCAGCAGTCGTTTTAATCTGGATAATTCTCATACCCGCTGTCGGAAGATTCACATCCTCCACCAATTTACGTATGATGGTTTTATCATTCCTGATCGAAACATCTGCCTTCAGATTGATGTCATTTTTCAATTTGGTTTTCTTTCCAAAAAGATTGAAAGGAAGAACAAATTGTTTTAATCTGTAACCCGCTCCGAACACGTATTCTCTGCCCTGAACTTCTGTTAACTGGGCGTTCGAGAAGTTTAAGGATAATGTTCTGGTGCGTTTTATTTCTGCTCGCGTGAGCAAGCTATTTTTCCAAGACATATCGACTCCGATCAGCGGACTAAATTGTTCAGAAATTGTCACCTGTGCAATATCGTATTTTGGATAATAATCATTCACCGCGTTTCTAACATACGACGCACCATTCATCTCATTATAATTTAGATTGGTCGCGAACTGGTTTGCAGAATATGTGGATAGATAACCGTGCGAAACCGTGACAGACGTAAAATACTGAGCGAAAAATGGAATCTTCGACAAACCATCATACGTAATTCTCCAGTTCGGTTTTGGAATTTTCGGGAAAGGATCATTCACCGAAACACTTGAAGCACTCTTACCACCATAAGCAGCAAGGAAAGCAGGAATCAATACGTCTTGCGATGTCGCTCCGTAACCAATTGGAAACCCTGTAAGAGGGTCAATACTACCAGGTGTCCAATTTGGATTTGATTCTGCCAGTCTGAAGGCAATCTCGTTCCTGTAGTTTTTAAATTGATCCCACACGTGATTTGAGTAGGTCGTGGTATTGTCTTTTGTGAAAGCCGATTTCCATGCTAAGAAAGACATACTGAAGTTACCCGACTCCAGTGGACTAAATGATCGGAAATTTTCCATTCCTGGATCCCAGCGATAATATTCAGAATGGTTGATCGAATAATTTCGGGAGACATTTAATTCAACCCTCATCCCTTTGAATGGTTCGAGCGACGCACGCCCCGTGAAGTTTTGGACATACGTCTTGAGGAATGGATTGTTCATCGTAGTATCCGTTGTAATCCAACCGCGATGTGCAGCGAGATAACGGATGTCGTTTACTCCTGTACCCTGACCACCAAAAACAAAAGCATAACCCGGTGCATTTTGTTTCAAATCCTGACCTAATATTTGTGTCTTTGGTAAGTACCCCGGCAATCCCGTTCCATGTGTTTCGGTGTACGTGAATGACGCTGTTTTTAGTGTCATCAGCAATTTCGCCATATCTACAACGATCCCCGGAATTTCCTTTTCTTTTTTAACAGGAACTATTTTTTTCTTCAATGTATCACCGGGTAATTTCGGCGGCGTTTTAGGAGCCGGTTTTGGTGGTGCTTTAGGTGTATTTATTTTTTTGAAGAATGGCACTTTGTTATAGAAAGTGGTCATGGCGAACTGTCCATTCAGTTGCTTGGTATTTGAATTCTGAATTGTATTTCCGAAATTGAAACCGAGTGAAGTATCAGGTCTGAACGGTTCATTCCAGTCATAATCCATTCCGTATTTTGCATTAAGGGTAATCCAGTCAAAAAGCGGAAACTTATTGATCGGAACTCCATAATTCAGATTTCCGTTATGATGATAGTGCGTAGTTCGACCAAGACTCTTTATATTATTATATACGATTTTTTTCTTCTCATCTGTATCGATTCGACCTTCGGGTTCATCGATTTTTCCTTCATTCCTTGCATTGAAATCGGCTTTTAAAGATTTGGTAAGATCGTATTTTGCATCGTAGGTTCTGTTTATGTTGAAGTGTTTGTCGAAATACAACTGTAGTGGGAGCCCACCGGCGGTTGTGTTGCGTAATTGATGTTCACCAAATTGTCTGTCTATATCGGTTCTGAAGGCAAGGTTCCCGGGCATATAATAGAAATTAAATTCTTTTACAAGCTTGAGATATTTGGATTTCACCAATTTAGATTTTGCAAAAGGCGTTACAGCTTTTGGCATTGTCACGAAGTTATATGATATTCCACCACGATATGTTTTTACCAGATCATGATCAATATTATAATTCCGATGAAATGCTTCCGTGTACGCATACGTCAACGCAACATTTTCCACATCCCAAATATGTGTTTTCGGATTCGGTCCGACTTTATTTTTCTTTACATTAGTGAAGTTTATGCTTTTCCGCATAGTGTAGTCATTCGTTGCCTTGATAATTGAATCACGTAATTCTTTTGTAGGCGCAGAGTTCTCTGCATTGCTCAAAAGAATATCGGGATCAAGCGGATTATATTGGGGCTTATCGAATATTTCTGAGTAATCTATATACATAGGAATTTTCAATCCTATTTTATCCGGAAAAAATTTACCTAATTCAGTAGTAGCAGAAACATCATAAGAAGTAATATCGTCCTTGCTTCGGTCATTTATTTTCTGATCGATGTTTCCAAACCCATAAGTCATTTTAGCTCCTGCTAATGTAACAGTTGCAAAGTCTGCCAATTTCGCCGTGATCCTGGCATTTGCAGCCCAGCCACCCTTCTCATTAAAATCAGTGAGGCGTAATTCATTCACCCAAATCTCCGCACATTTTGGCAAT
>JAHEYM010000044.1 GCA_023251595.1 Bacteroidota bacterium | reverse complement strand
CATATTCATGGTAAGATCCATTTGATCTCCTACGGATAGTGAATATACTCCATAAGTTTTGTTATTTAAGGTAAATGGATCGGTAGGAGCATATTGCCACCATGCTTTAGTAGAGGCATTATCTATGAAATCAGACCGCAGAAAACTAAACGTGGCTATATATCCCGATCTGTATTTGTCGTTTGTACCATCGTTATTTGAATCAAAATCTTTTGTACCGGATGCAGTTAAATATACAGTTACCTCTTTGACAATCGGGGTTCCATCGGGGTGACCACTTGGTGCCCTATATCTGTTGAACGTAAAGTTTCCTTTTACAACATAGCCTGTGCCGGATCGCACAACTGAGGTGGCATCAAATTTTGCGGTGTCACTCAACGGATCGATCTGTGTTTTAAGAGAATCTAAATACATGTTGCCTAAATAAGTAGGACCGCATTTACCAAAACCATCTCTGCCGGGTTGTCCGGTATTAAATGTAGATAATTGAACCCAGAAGTGAATCGACATTTTGGATAAATCAGTTTCATCGAATGCAAATTTCGGACTGAAATTGAATTGGTTAAACCTTCCGGTTAACATTGTGTTGGAGAAATCATAATAAGGTGATTCCCAATTCACATTACAATGTACCTGATCCAATGTCCAGGAAGTATCCTGTGCCATCGTACCATAAACCGGAGTTCCCGTAATAGGCGTTACCGAGTCATCTCCTTTTTTACATTGGCTTAGTAGCACGCCCCCGGTAACAAGCAGGGCAAATGCAATCAAAGCTTTGCGGTAGTTTTTCATTTTTTTGTTGTTTAAACTGTGAAACATATTGAATGGTTTATTAGTGATATATTTTGTATTTGGATTACGCTGCAAAATTCGGAACTGTTGTTATACGTATATATGACCTACGTCAACATTTACTATATTTTATTATGACAGTTGTCACGAAAACAGTTGATGATTCGCAAGTATGAATCTGCACTTTTCCAGATCCGGGTATTAACAGCCGTTAAATTCCTATGAGTTAAAAAAATCTTCTCAAGTGCAATGTTTTCAAGCTTTCCAATGTATCAAAGACAGAATATTTTCTGCCATTTTGCATAATTATTTGGTATGAAAAAGTTAAAATTCCGGGTTCGTCTCATGTAGATGATCTAAATACTCAGTTATCGAATTTACCTTTTATACATATTCCTTTATATTAGTATAAATGAAATTTGCTCCATTGGATAAATGTTTCATCCAAAATAGTTTTTACAATCAATTTACACTGTTCGAATAAAAGAACCTGAAAATTTGGTCTGAAGAAAGAATCTGCCAAAACGCATAAAATTAACTTTTCAACAAATATTGTATATTAACCTGATTATCTATTTATTAAGCTGTTTGATAAACGTCATTTAAGGATATGACTTCTATCATATTTTTCTATGTATATTGGCACCAATTTTGCGACCGTAAAGGATGTGACTAAAAGATTCAAAATCACACATAATATAAACTATTAAAACGAACTCTTATGAAAACAAAACTCAGTACAGTATTCGGAATGATTTTCGCTACTGCGTTTATCTCAAATTCTTCTTTCGGGCAATCTCCCGATGCAAAACCCTGGGTTGTGCCTGCTGAATATAAAAGTATGGCTAACCCGGTTCCATCAAACCCTGATAACCTCACACTGGGTGCAGAGCTTTTTGCAAAAAACTGCAAATCATGTCATGGTACCAAAGGAAAAGGTGATGGACCAAAAGCTGCCAATCTTGAAACCACATGCGGTGATTTCACAACTCCTCAGTTTCAGTCTCAGACCGATGGTGAAATTTATTATAAAATGAAAGAAGGAAGAGATGACATGCCAACCTTCAAGAAAAAAATTGCGGATGAAGAAGATTTTTGGCAAATGGTAAATTATATAAGAACACTTAAAGAATAGTGGGGTTTTATTTTTTTATTAGTTAGGGTTTCTCCCCCGTCGGTGACGGGGGAGTTTTTATATAATTTATATATATGACATAAAGCAAATTTATATGTGATAATTATCATTAACTATTTATTAAAAACTACGGAATTTTACACCGTTCTATAATACCCAAGGTTATGTCAGATATCCATGAAGATTTAAAAGATCACAAAGAAGAACCCAATCGCCGCAATTTTCTTAAACTCGGTGCTTTGGCAGCAGGACTCGCGGTTACAGGAGCAGGTCTGCAGAAAGTTTTTTCAGGTAGTGAGAAACCCGGAGAAAAAGTTAAGGTGCTTACTACCGATGGTCAACTGGTTGAAGTTGACAAGAACCATCTCGATCATTCCTGTTGCGGAGTCCCTTCGAAAGAAGCAAGACAAGGAATTCCGGGAAAGAAATTTGTGATGGTGATTGATTTATCGCGTTGCAGAAATGCGCGTAAATGTCAGAAAGCGTGTCAGAAACACCACCATCTTCCTGAGGAAGACAAGTGGTTGAAAGTGTTTAAAATGCAGGATGCACCGTCAACCTCACCTTATTGGATGCCGAAACCATGTTTGCATTGCGATAAACCACCTTGTGTTAAAGTTTGTCCGGTAGACGCCACATTTAAAAGAAGCGATGGAATTGTACTGATTGATAATGAAAGATGTATAGGTTGCAGATTTTGCATGGCAGCTTGTCCATACTCATCAAGAGCTTTTAATTGGCATAAACCCGATCAACCGGGAGTAGATGAAGCAGGCGCTTATTCCCCTGAAACAAGTGTTCCCCGTAAAATAGGTACAGTAGAGAAATGTGATTTTTGCCCCGATATGCTTAGACAAGGTAAATTACCCCATTGTGTCTCCGCGTGCCCGAACGGTGTATTTTATTTCGGTGATATGAATGAAGATATCATTACCAATGGTGATGAAACTGTAAAATTCAGTCAATTAATTAAAGATAAAGCCGGTTACCGTTATCTCGAAGGACTTGGCACAGAACCCAGTGTCTACTATTTACCCGCAGCAAATCGACAATTCCCTTTCAAAGATAATGCGGAAGAAAAACCTGAAGTAAAAAAATCATAATAATATATATATAAACATTAGCAAACAAGGTTATGGCAGATATAAAAGAAGTTGATTCAAAAGCAATAAGTGAACCCGAGGCAATTGCAATGTTGCATCAGTTGAACGAAGATCTATTACCTAAAAAATTCGGAATCAGAGGGACGCTTTGGGTAATTCTATTGCTCATCATAGCTGGTCTGGGTGTAATATCCTACATCAGCCAATTACGGAACGGACTCAGTATTACCGGGATGGGTGATTATGTTTCCTGGGGTATATATATATCGAATTTTGTATTTTTCGTTGCCATCAGTCTGGTCGGATCATTAATTACTGCCGTTCTTTATTTACTTAATGTACCGTGGAGAGCACCCATCACGCGGCTCGCGGAGGTCATAGCTGTTGCTGCGATCATGTTTGCAGGATTGATCATCATCGTTGATATGGGACGCCCCGATAGAATTCATCACTTGTTTCTTTATGGCAGAATTCAATCTCCCATCGTTTGGGATATTATCGTCGTAATCACCTATATGACAATCAGTTTATTATTATTATATCTTCCACTTCTTCCCGGTATTTCTTTCTGCAGAGATCGATTGACGAATGTTCCCAAATGGCAAAAATGGATGTATCGTTTTCTTTCTCTCGGCTGGAAAAACAAACCTGAACAATATAAAATAGTAAAAAGATCTATAGCGATATTATGTGTTCTGATTGTACCTGTTGCGTTAAGTATTCACACTGTCACTTCCTGGCTATTCGCTACCACTTTCCGCCCTGGCTGGGATAGTACAAACTTCGGTGCGTACTTCGTTTCAGGTGCGTTTATGGTGGGAGCGGCCGGTGTTATTGCAGGTATGTTCATTCTATATCGCTTTTTTCCGCGGTACGATCAGTATATTACGAAAAAACATTTTGACCGGATGGGAAAACTCTTAGTATTACTTTCGCTCATCTATCTGTATTTTAATATAAATGAATATCTCGTACCCAGTTATAAGATGAAAGGCGAGGAAGCCAATTATCTCCATGAACTTTTTTCCGGCGACTATGCGCCTATGTTCTGGTCTGTACAAATATTCGGAATGATTATTCCGATTTGTGTCGTGATCTTTAAAAAGGGAAGAAAACCATTACCTCTGTTTATCATTGCTTCGATGGTGATTGTTGGTGCATGGTTTAAACGATTCCTGATTGTAATTCCTACCATGCTTCACCCATTTCTTCCAATGCAGGAATTACCTGAAAAATGGAAACATTATATGCCTACCCTGCAAGAATGGTCAATCACTGCCGGATCATTGGCAGGTGCACTTCTCGTCATCACTTTTTTTGTAAGGTATTTTCCAATCATTTCTATATGGGAAGTTGCTGAAGAAAAAGGAATCAGCCACAAAGTAATATATGAGCATTTAAACGAACAATAATATATAAAGATATGTTAAACCGAATGTATAATTTAACAGGTAAACGTGCAATCTCACTTTTGGTGATTTTATTTATGGCATTTTCTGTCGGACAAGCGTTCTCACAGAAAGATACCACAGAGAAAGTAAAAGCCCCTGCAGATCAGAAAGCTGCAAAGCCTGCCGAAAAAAGCGGATCTGATCAGAAAGCTGCTCCTACAACAGGAAAAGCTGCAATCGAACTGAAAGTAAGCTATGTAAAATCGAACGACAGCAGAAGTGTAAAAGTTCATGTTTCACGGAAGGAAAATAAAAAATCTGTCGGTTGTGATAGTGTAAGTGTTAGTCTTTATTTCGATGAAGTAAAAGCTAAAGAAGCAAACGATATTACCGGATTACTCGCAACACTTGTTACGGATGAAAATGGTGATGCTGAATTCAAATTAACTGATAAATTCAATAAAGCAATTGCCGATCGTTGGAAATATACTTTTATAGCAAGTATCGAAAATGATAAAAGATATAAAAATGCAGAAGAAGAAGTAACCATATCAGACGCTTCAATTACACTTACATTTGATTTAAAAGATTCTGTGAAAACAGTAACTGCCAAATTAAGCGGAAGAAATGACACAACTGCAGATTTACCAATCAACAAAGCTTCTGTGAAATTTTATGTTAAGCGTTCTTTCAGTTTACTTCCGATCGGTGCCGATGGTTTATCTACAAATAAAAAAGGTATTGTAACTGCCGAAATTCCAAACGATATTATGGCAGATACGAATGGTAAAATTACGGTCATCGCAAGAATTGAAGAACATGCGAAATTCGCGACTGTCGAAGGGCGTAAAGATATTGAATGGAAAACCCCAAGAATTGCCAGCGAGGTACAAGGTCGTTCTTTGTGGTCAGTAGGAAAGAATGCACCGGTTCCTTTAGTGGTAGGTTCTTGTTTTATTGTATTCCTGGTTTGGGGAGTAATTTTTTATCTGTTCTATCAATTAATTCGGATTAAGAAGTTGAGCAAAACGAAAGCGGGTTGAAGGGTTGAAGGGTTGAAGGGTTGAAGAGTTGAAGAGTTGAAGAGTTGAAGGGTTGAAGAGTTGAAGAGTTGAAGAGTTGAAGAGTTGAAGAGTTGAAGAGTTTAAAGGTTTAAAAAATAAATTTGTTTATTCAAGAAATATATGCTCAACTCATAACTCATAACTCATAACTCATAGCTCATAGTTCATAGCTATTTTTATTATCTTTGCTGAGTAATAAACCCCTCGCAAAAATGCCCTCAAAACCTGAATCGCTTGTTCTCGCTGAGATGGTTGACAGTACCCGTCAACTCACCCGATTTTATATATCCAAATTAAAAGGACAGGATATGTTTCATGTCTTCGAAATGGATGGAAAGAAATTTAACTCGCCATATTGGATCATTGCGCATCTTACCTGGGCTCAGAATAATCTTATATTAAGGGCAACGGGGGGAACGAATCCTGAAATAAAATGGTTGAGTAAATTTAAACTTGGTTCAACTATTCCACCAAAAGAAGAACTTCCTGATCTTTTGGAAGTTTTAGCCGGATTTAAAAAAGTGCATCAGATGTCACTCGATCATATTCGTTCACTGGATGAATCGAAACTCGATGAACCAAACGTACTCGGAATAAATCTTTTTGAAGACAGCTCAATTCGTGGAATGATTCACCATCAGATTCGTCATGAAGGCACACACATCGGGCATCTCGGCTGGCTGGCGAAAATGTACGGAATTCATACGTTCTGACGTTTTTCTTTGTGCCTTCGTGTCTTCGCAGCCCAATTATTTTGTTCGCGTAGCTTCGCACAATTATTGGGTTTTCGACATAGCTCCTTTCAAAGAGCAAACATTCTGATAATTATATTTTTCTTTGAGAAGCTTAACTCCTAATGCCGATCTGCCACCTGTTGAACAATGTAATACTACTTTTTTATCCCGAGGAATTTCCTGAATTCTCGAAGGTATTTCGTTAAGTGGAATATTAATTCCATTGTCTGGTAAAGCATCAGATTCCCAACTTTCTCTCACATCAATAAAAAATAATTCAAATCCGGAATTTTTGAGTGAATTCAATTCTTCGATAGTTATCTCATCATTATTGTTTAAGGCCTCACCCGCAGTAACGCATTTTCGCGTGGAGGCGGGGGAATAATCATCCTCCAATTCTACAATCGGTTTTGCGTTCATATTCTTTTCAAAAGAAATGAGTTGTTGTTGAAGTGTTAGTGCATCAATTAACATAAGTTTGCCAGACAGAACTTCCCCTAAATTCAATATAATTTTAAGTGCCTCATTTGCCATGATTGTGCCAGCCATTCCTGCAACGGTTCCAAGAACTCCGGCAGTAACACAATTCAACGCTTCGCCATCGGCAGGTGGATCCGGAAACAAACAACGGTAAGTGGGACCACCTAGATAGTTAAAGAGTGAAATCTGTGCTTCGAATCTCAGCAACGATCCGGAGATAAATGGTTTTCCGGCGATAACACAGGCATCATTCACTAAATATCTTGTTGCGAAATTATCCGATCCGTCTATTACAAAATCTACATCCCGTAAATAATTTAATGCATTGTCTTTTTCAAATCTGACAGATAAACCGAGGTAATTTCCAAAAGGATTAATCTTCAACATTCGTTCCGCAGCAGCGCCTGCTTTTGGTTTTACAAGATCCTCTGTGGTGAAAATTATTTGTCTTTGAAAATTCGATTCTTCGACCAAATCAGAATCAAGAGTGGTGATATTTCCGACACCCGCTGCAGCAAGATAAAGCAACACAGGAGAACCGAGTCCGCCGGCGCCGATCACTAATATTCTTGCAGATTTTAATTTTAACTGTCCCTCCTCCCCGATGCCGGGAATAATAATTTGCCGCTGATAACGGTGTTTTTCGAAGGGGGATAAAAAATTGTTGTTGATGAGCATTTTGCAGTTCGCCTAACGCAGGTTCACCGCAAAGATAAGAATTTTATGAAAATTTTTATTCCACTATTACCTTACACTCCGAAACCTTATCTCCGTCAATTACCTTTATTAAATATATTCCCTTGTCATATCGGGTTAAATCTAATTGCATATCAGTTTCTATGTTATATTTTTTTTGTAATACAACACGCCCCATACTGTCGTAAACGATTATTATCTTCCCACCCTTAGATGGTTCATTTGTCTTGATGTTTAATTTACCCAATGTAGGATTTGGATAAGCATTAAGTTTTGTTACTAAAGAATTATTTTTATCAAGCCCACTCAGAAAACACCCATTGTAAACGGATGGGAATGGAGCGATTGAATCATATATAGCGGAGTTGAATATTTGGACAGGTACCAGGGTATCTGTAACCTGAATGAGACTATCAGTTGTAAAAATATTATTTACAACAATACTGTCAGTGAATTCCTGACAACCTACAAATCCAAGAGAATCAGTTTTAATTATATAGCATCCATAACTCGGTGAAGGACCATCAAAAGTGCCAACTGCAAAATAACCGCCATCAGAAGTAGGAAATGCATCGACACCTCCATTTTCATACGTTACATCATTTCCGTGAGTTCTGCTCCATTGCATATTTCCGACACTATCCGTTTTAATTAACAATAGGTCAGTGCCTGTTCTGTTGGCAGCTTTTATCGAGCAACAAATAATGTATCCATTGTCCGGTGTCGCTCTTAATGAGAAAGGTCCTTTTAAAGAATCACCATAAGATTTTGCCCAAACAAAATTGCCGGATGAATCTACCTTCGTTAAAAAAATTGTGCCTGCATAAAGTGGGTTGTAGATTTGAGATCCTAAGAACATAATGCTCCCATCGACGTTCTGTAAGAGCGTGAAGAGTGCCGAACCTGTGTTATAATATGTTTTACACCAAATGATCGCACCCGCAGTATCCATCTTTAAAAGACCGCAGGAATGGTTATTTGAATGTGATAGACCAACAACATAATCACCTGTATGAGATTCAAGAGTCAAATTTCTTTGTCCACCAATAAAGTAATAACTTTGATACTCCAAATTATAATATTTCCTCCAAATAGGATTGCCGGAAGAATCCAATTTCAAAATTGCTGTGTGGTAAGGAAAATTAGAGCTGTTTAATGTATAACCGGAGGCGATTATCATTCCATTTGATGCAGAATAGAGGTTCTTTTCATAGCTATGAGGGATTGTGTCATATACTTTTTTCCAAATTAAATTTCCCGAAGTATCTGTTTTATAAATGAGATTACCCCAATGCTGGAGACCAGACAGGTATTCATCAGCGCTGAAAATATACTTTTGATCGTTTGTAATTGTTAAGTTTCCCACAATGTAATGCGTTGATGATGGTCCGACTCCATGAATTGATAAAACATTTGCTACATCATCCAATTTGAGTGCAAAATTAGCAGCACTAAGAATATATTGATTTTGACTATTAATAATAGAATTATATGGGCCATAAGTGCTAATGACTTTTTTGAATGGGACTTGGGCACTTGAGAAGCATGTTGAGATTAACAACGATAGGAAAACTACTTCTTTGTATTGATTCATTTGTTGAAATTAATTTATTATTAATCGTTTCACTTTCGAACCTCTTGAATTCTGATATCTAATCAGATAAACTCCGCGTGAATATATCGAAAAATCGATGACTAAGTTTCTTTGCCCGGAGGGCTTTATTATTTTTATTAAACGACCCGATATATCATAAATACTTAATACGGAATTTTGGTCATTTGAGATAGGCATTACAAATGTGACCAAACCCGTAGCCGGATTTGGGTATATTGAAAAAATAACCGATTCGTTGGTGTCGGTGCTTGAATTTGGAGAATTGTTAGCACGACGCATTGGGAGTAGTGTAGCAGAAAATGCATAATCGGCATGGCTGGTATCGCAAGATAGAGGGGCTGTTGAAAAATCTAATATAATATTTCCACTGCCATCGGAGGTAACAGTCTGTGGATTTGGAATAGAATAAGTTCCCATTCTGGTTTTAAAAAATTGAATATAATAATCAGAATTGGACAGGAAACCATCGATTGTATACGTAGATGCCGGTTGATATGGCAAACGGTCGCATAAATAATAGGTCTCGTCCGAACTCGTGTAGAAGTAAGAATTTGCCCAATATTTATTGATATTATGAATCCACCCGTAAATATTTGACTGATTATTATCTATTAAATAATATGCTTCGATGACATCTGCAGGATTCCATGTGTCCCAATAATTGGTAGATTTATGCGGAGTGAAGTCGGAATTAAAATCGATTGTTGAAATAAAATCTGCAAGAGGTCGAAAATTGTGATAAAGTTTTTTTATAGAGACATTAGACGGAAGAAAGCCAGAATTCCCAAACTGATCGATAACCGAGTAAGGAGGAATCAGCTCACCAGATTCACTCACTATTCCGTTTGGACCAATTACTGTGGGGTTTGCAGTAGGCCATCTATGTACAAGTTCCCAAAGCCAGGTTTGGCTCGTTGCCATACTTCCTGTAAAAGCAGTTGACCAAAGTTCATTATGGAATGATATATCATAATTATTAAAATACTGATCGACAAGGTGTAGTCCGGTAGCGTCCGTACCAAAAGTAGCAGCCTCCCCGAAATGAAATGGTTTGTCAGGATAATCGGTCTTAACTTTATTTACTATATTGAGTCTATCACTATTTGCCGATTGAATAGGACCATAAGAATGTACATCAGTAATATCAATATTTTGATTGCCGAAAAGTCGATTATAAGAAGGTGTTGTTTCAGGCCATTCGAAGTGCGTATAACTTACTTTAAAAAGATGGTTGGTGTCATTTAGACCGCCTTGCGCTCTGATGTAGCTCAACATTGTGTTGTACCAAAAATCTATTGCATCGCGAAGATCGGAGTCTTCGTTGTAAACTGTGCTTTGGTCGCACATTCCAACCGCACCGGCTGAACCGATAGACATAGTGTTATACTCCAATTCCTGATCAATTTCACGCCACGGCTCTATTACCGGAATATTCGGAGAATATCCCCACCGGGATAATATATATTTATATAATCTCTTCCAATAATACATGGCTCCTTCGGTGGCCGAGTTGCTTACCGTACTTGTCTTAAATATTTCTTTTGTGTCTATGAAGTTACAGGGAGGAGGAGTAGGATTTGAACTCTGTGCATATTTTCTAACGTACGCATTATCTCCCCAGTCAAATGTTTGATAAGCTACTCCCGGAACATGCGACTGAATATATAATTTGCAATAAATATTATCTGCGGCAAGCTTGTCAACTATCTTATCGAATGTCCAAGCCCTCAATTGCCGGTTACCAGTCAAGTTGCGGGCATCCCAATTAGTCCAGCAAGGACAAGCAGGAGCGGAATGAAAATCACGGTAATATCCGAGGTCATCCCATTCCGGGGCAAACGAAAATTTGTCTAGATGCATACTAACATAATTGCCACCTGCGGAAGCCGTCTCATCCAAAGATTGTGCATAATTATCATAATCAGATTTATGGTATTCCATATAATACGGATAATTCCATTTTGCCCTGTTCCCGCACATATTTTCACCGATGCCGAAAAAGGAGTCTCCATTGTCGAATTGCAAATACCTGTGGTTTGATGTGTTCACATGCAACCATCCTTTATTTGTGGATAATGGTGGATCACAAATAAACGAAAATAATGAGTATTGAAGTAGATTTGGTGTCAGATCTGTTCGGTAAGGACAAAATATAGAGATGTCGAAAGTCCAGGGAATTGTACTGCTCACAACATCAGGGGAAAATCGAAAACGCCATTTATATTTATGTAGCGGATTGGCAAGGTCTTCAGACATTGTAAAAGAACTGCCCGTCGGTGGACCGGGATCATCATCCCATTTGGCTTCTTCCATATAAAATGCCCATTTAATATAATTGTCGCCTGATGGTGTATTAATATGGATTTGTATCTGTAATGAATCGTCAGCAAAAGGATTTAAATCGCGGTTAAGATCAATATTATTAAGATGATAATTTTCTATATAACTTTCAATCGCTTGTTGAATATTAGTAGGCATTGTAAATCCTATTTCCAGCTTCTCCCATTTATTCACATGAACAACACCATTTGCATCGATATGAGAAACCGGATCTGGCGAAATCAAAACGCATTCAACAGGTGGTTCGATTGCTGCATGAAAATGAAAGTTCTGATTTGTTGCTTGTGCATGGAAGCCCGGTTTTAGTTCTACCGAATGCCCCGCAAGAAATTCAACATTTGATGTTCCATCAACAACTTGCGATTGAGATGGATTTCCTGTCGAAATGATATCACCGGGAAAATGATATATTATATTTTGATCCGTCAAGTTTACATTCTGGATGATGAAGAGATACCCTGTTTGTGCAAGTACACGCTCAACAAGTATGAGAATAACAGAAACTGAAACTATAATCTTTTTCATGTCGGTTAAGAATTAATGCACAGACAATGATTCTAATTTCGCTTCAAGTTTAAGATACTTCTCTTCAAGTAAATTATATTTCTCCTCCAAAACATCAACCCTATCATTTATTTCAAATATATAAAGTTGTTGAACTTCAAGTTGCTGAAGTGTTAATCGTTGCATTTCTCCGAAGCCGAAACCTTTATTTTTCTCTACATCGGTAACTGATGGAAAATCTGGTAGGTGATGAACTGAATCGATATATGTTTTCAGAACCCTCATCGGTATTAATTTATAACCATCCGCAAAGACATAATCAGGGTAAGGCTCTGCCTGTACCTTAACATCATCGGTTACAATTCCTCCTTTGACATATAAATTGTAGGGGGCTGTAGAGTTTGCCGGTGGTATGGTTCCGATGCCGACTTTTCCGACATCATT
Organism: Bacteroidota bacterium; assembly: GCA_023251595.1. Lineage (GTDB taxonomy): Bacteria > Bacteroidota > Bacteroidia > AKYH767-A > JABDAW01 > JAHEYM01. The sequence continues at coordinate 1,994 of JAHEYM010000044.1, read as the reverse complement.
AATTATCAATAGAGTTCCATTTGAATTACTTACATCGAAAGCATTTGTTGAGGAGGTATTTCCGATGCTATAAATAGACAATTTAGATGTTGGGTAGCAACCTATCCCAACGTACTCAGCCCAACAAGTGCGAACATCGTTAGAATGTCCGGAATATTGAACATCTGATTTAAACCATGGAAAAGTCTGAAAACCACAACTTAGTGGAAAATCAGGCACAATAATTCCTGTTGTTGTGAAAACTCCCTGTGAATTTACACCAACCATTCTACGTTCATTATTATTCGAACTTGAATCAGGCGTAAGAGCTAAACTGTCAACAGTCAATTTTCCGCCAATTTTGGCATTTCCGCCATCAACATGAAATTTTTCCTGCGGCCATGCCGTACCAATTCCCACATTTCCATCTGAAGCAATCCGCATCTGTTCGGTTGAATTAGTTTTAATTACTAAATCTGCATTATCGAGTGTGCCGAGAAAACCGGTTGTTCCATAATTGCCGGTCGCTTTCCAATCGTTGCTTCTCGGTGGCGCTAAATATATTTTATCGAGCAAATTTTTACATCCTGCTGCATCTGTTATCTCAACAGAATACGATTTTGGAAGAGGCGAACAACCTGTTATGGTCTGAGTGGTATCCGCATTATTCCATAAATAAGAATAGGGTGTGGTTCCACCTCTTGCCAACGCGGTTATTATTCCATCCACGCATGTATCGCAACTTACATTTGCATCGTTCGCATATATATATACACTGTCGTTTACATCAGTGAAAGGTGGTGGAGCATTCAGTGTAATTGTATCGGTTTTTTCACAACCGTTTTTGTCCTTGATGATGACAGAGTAAGAACCCGCCGCCAGACCGGTGAAATTCTGAAAAATTCTACCGTTGTTCCAGAAATAAGTATATCCTGTTGCGTAAGGAACACCGCCATTTACGCTTAAATTTATTGATCCGTCATCTTGAGTACAACTTACGTTATAACCGACACCATTTAAGGGACTCGTTATTGAATCCTTCATCACAGTTGGTTGAGTCAGGGTGATACTGTCGGTTACGACACAATTATTGGCATCTGTAATTGTTATATGATAATTTCCTGCACCTACACCCGTTAAATTACCTTGTGTGGAACTGTCGGACCACAAATAAGTATAATGTGAAGTGCCGTTTATGCCTCTCCCTTCAACTGTTCCGTCGGTTCCCCCATAACAGGAAATTGAATAACCGTTATGTGTCTTTGGTTCTAAATATGAACTCAGAGCAAGTGGTTCTTTCAATCTTACTTTGATAGAATCTATAAACCCGAATGAATCGGTAACCATCACCTTATATATTCCGGCTGTGAGGTTTGATAAATCTTGGGTGGTCGCGGAATCAGACCACAAATAAATGTATGGTGGAGTTCCATCTGTTATAGTTAAATCAATACTCCCGTCATTAAATCCATGACATGAAATATTTACATCTCCATTATAGGAAGATAAATTCACAGATAATTGCATAGGCGGAGGCGGATTTGCATTCGTCAGTCTAATTCCGGTTAATGTCTTTAAACACCCGCCTGCATCAGTAACCAATACCGAATAAGTAGTTGCCGGACCTACCGAACAACCTGTTATGGTTTGGGTAGTGGCGGTGGTGTTCCATAAATATTGGTATGGCGTTGTTCCTCCCGACGGCAGGGCTGTAACGATTCCGTCGTGGCAACCATAACAGCTCATATTTTTACCGTTCGGATAAACATGAATACTGTCTGAAAGATAACTTAATTTCGGAGGCGCTGTAATCGTAATCGTATCAACAATTTCACAATTATTCGAATCTTTTACCGAAACCGAATATGAACCCTGATCAAGATTATATATATTTTGAGTCAGCTTGCCATTGTTCCAATTATAGCGATAGCTACCAACACCACCGCTAACATTCAGATCTATTTCACCATTCGTTGAGTCACAAGAAATATTGAAGCCAAAACTATTTGTCGGAC
>JAHEYM010000383.1 GCA_023251595.1 Bacteroidota bacterium | reverse complement strand
GGAGAAATTGCAGTAGTCTTTGATAATCAGGGTAGCAGCACAATGCGATATGTAACCGATTCGATTTGTGAGAAAGCTCCTGTACCAAAAAACTGGTACGCTCAGAAATCAAATCCGGATGTAATTGAGTATGTATCAAAAAATCCGAATGCGATCGGAATTATAGGTGTTAGTTGGATTTCTGATCGCGATGACACGCTCACCCACTCGTTTCTGAAAAAGGTTTCAGTTGTTGGAATCGGCGCAGGAAGCGGAACAGCATTTGACTATTATCAACCGTACGCGGGTTATATTGCTCAGAAATTGTACCCTGCAACAAGAAATATATATATGATAAATGCAGAAGGCAGAACAGGATTATGTACGGGTTTCGCTTCATACATCGCTGCCGAAACCGGACAGACCATTATTCTTAAAGCCGGCATGCTACCTGCAAAAACACCGGTCAGAGTTGTTGAAATGAAAAAAGGAGGAATAAAATAAAATCTCGCACAGATCACTCAGATTATCACAGATCGAATTAGAAATAACACTATAAATATCTGCGAAAATCTGCGTAATCTGCGCGAAATAAAAGTTCTCACAGATCGCGCAGATCATCACAGATTAAATAAAGACAATAATAAAAACAATAATTATGAAGAAGGTATTTCCCATATTAATTAGTCTGTTGTTAATTGTTCCTGTTTTTGCAAATGCTCAAACATTGCAGGATGCAAAAAAGAAAATCGATATGCAGCAATATGATAAAGCTGCAAAAGCAATACAATCGTTACTTGCATCTGACCCCACCAATATCGACCTGTATTTTAATCTCGGTAAATCATACTGGTTGATGAAAAATTATGATTCCGCCGCTATCTGTTATAATAAAATAGAAACCTTAAATCCAAATTCTCCACTTTCGTTTATTGGTAAAGGGACTATTTTGATTCAACAAAAGAATTCAAAAGAAGCACAGATTAATTTTGATAAAGCTGTAAAGTTCACCAAAGCAAAAGATGCAAGTACAAATCTATTGATAGCAGAAGCATATATATATGGAGTCATTTCTTCGACAGAAGAAGCTTTGAATTGGTTGGCAAAAGCGAAGGAAATTAAATCTTCACCTGAATTATTTATGTTGATGGGAGATGCGTACCAGTTAAAATTTGATGGGGGTGGTCCCGCTGCAACGAATTATGAAATTGCAACCGATCAGGATCCGAAATATACAAGTGCATGGTTCAAACTTGCAATCTTAAATTCGAGATCTAAAAACGTGAAGGACGCCGAGACTCAACTTTTGAAAGTGAAAGAACTCGACCCTGCTTACATCCCTGTATACAAAGAACTCGGCGATATCTATTACAGTACCAACCGCATTAAACAGTTCAACGAGATGTACGAGAAATATCTGGAATTGAGTGATAATGATCCTGTGGCACTCGCGAAATATGCCGCGGGACAATATGCAGCCCATCAGTTTCAGAAATGTATTGATGCGATAAAAAAGCTCCCGAAAAATGATCCAAGCTTTAACTGGACCATTTCTTTACTCGCTTATTCTTATTATGAACTCGACAACTGTATAGATGGAGTTGTCGCAATGAAGAGAGTCTTCGAAATTATTCCTGCAGATAAATTAGACAGTACAGATTATCAATATTATTATAAATTACTTTTGAAATGTGGTGGCGATACCGCACTTGCAATAAAAACCATGAGGAAAATAATGGAGATGGATCCGTCGCAATACGAGCTTCATCGTGATATTGCAAAACTATATCAGAAAATGGGGAAAACTCAATTAGAGATTGCGGAATATGATACCTTGATTAAAAAATCTCCGAAGCCAAACACACAAGATCTATTTATGCTTGCATACGAATTATTCTACGATGGAAAATACGGGAAATCAGATACTCTGTTCAAGAAATTTATAGAGTTGGATACTACCTATCTCCCTGCTTATGGTTTTCGCGTGATGATCAGCATATATCATGGCGATTCGTTGGTTACAACCGGTGAAGGGAAAGATGCTTGCTTACAATATCTCGTAAAATATGAAGCGGAAAAAGACAGCGCTCTTAAGAAGAGACAAAAAAACAATACACTTTTAGCATTAAAATATCTAGGTACCTATTACGTGAAGGTAAAGAATGATTGTCCGAAAGGCAGACCTTATTTTATGCAGGCATTGAAACTTGACCCGGAAGACGCGGAAGTGAAGGAAATTGTTTCGGGACTGACATGCAATTGAGAAAGAGTCAGGTATTGGGAAGGCTCAAAGGTTTAATGTCCAATTTCCAACACCCAATTTTCAATGTCCAAGTAAAAAAGTAAAAAAAATAAATAATTAAAAATTTATCATTAATTGGAAATTAGGTGTTGGACATTGGACACCAGACATCGGAATTAAAAACTGATGTTGCGAGTCGGATATTCGATATTGGGTTCATTTCACCCTCACAATCTTTTTCACACCACGCTCAGTTCTCACAAAAAAAACATTCGGGAAAGAAGAAATATTGATTGTGGTTTTTTCTTGCGGGTTTATTAATGTTGAAGTTATTTTCTGACCTAGAACATCGAAGAATTCTATTGTTTGTTGACTTTCGCATGAAATGGTGATTGAGTTTTGCGCTGGGTTTGGGAAGATGCTGACCTGTTCGCTCCTCGCTTCCCATGTATTTGTGCCCACCAGCGCATCATCTATTTTCACAATAAACATATCATAGGAGCCGACGTTGGTTAGTGTAGTGGGTCCAAAGGTAATGCTGGCACCGTTAAAAGTACCGGTCACGAGAATATTTCCGGTCGCACCGGCAGCGACAGCATTGCCTTTATCCTGAACAGCTCCGCCTGCGCTGGTTGCCCAGAGGACATTTCCACCACCATCATATTTAACAATGAACATATCTTCATAACCGAGACTCGCATTAGTTAAAGTCGTGGCACCAAAAGTAATGGTGGAACTCGTAAAATAACCGGTTACGAGAATATTTCCGTTTACATCCGTAGCGACACTTGCGCCAATATCATCATAAACTCCAGTTGCGCTTGTTGCCCAGAGAACATTTCCATTGCTGTCATATTTTAAGAGAAAAAAATCATAACCACCTGTATTGGTTAAAGTAGTGGTTCCGAAAGTAATGGATGGACTTAGAAAATAACCGATTATAATAATATTTCCGTTCGCATCGGTCGCGACACTATTGCCAAAATCAGTATCAGCTCCTCCAGCTCTTCTTGCCCAGAGAACATTTCCATTACTGTCATATTTCACAACAAACATGTCCGACATGCCGGTTCCGGCATTAAGTAAAGTTGTGGTTCCGAAAGTGATCGTGGAACTATTGAAGTAACCGGTCACCAGACTATTTCCATTGGCATCGGTTGCGACACTATAGCCCCAATCCTCATCGGTTCCGCCTGCTCTTTCAGCCCAAAGGACATTTCCATTGTTGTCATACTTCACAATGAACATATCGTCATTCCCTGTGCCGGCATTGGTTAGCGTAGTAGTTCCAAAAGTAATGGCGGGACTCCTGAAAATACCTGTTAAGAAAATATTTCCGGTCGCATCGGCAGCGACACTATTGACAGCATCGACAGAAGCTGCACCAGCACTTTTTGCCCAGAGGACATTTCCGTTCGGGTCATATTTCACGATAAATATGTCGGATGAGCCTGCGGTAGTTAAAGTAGTCGTTCCGAAAGTGATGGTGGGACTATTAAAATAACCTGTTACGAGAACATTTCCATTGGCATCAACAGCGATACCACTGCCCCCATCATTTGAAGTCCCACCTGCACTTGTTGCCCATAAGACGCTTCCGGTAGGGTCGTATTTCACAATAAACATATCAACACTTCCCACATTCGTTAAAGTTGTGGCACCAAATGTAATAGAGGGACCCTGAAAATAACCGGTTACGAAAACATTTCCGTTCGCATCAGTTGCGACACTTGTGCCCTCATCCCAACCGGTTTCT
>JAHEYM010000043.1 GCA_023251595.1 Bacteroidota bacterium | reverse complement strand
CACCGTCGAAGCGAATGAAGCTCTCGGATTTAATATGGATGAGCGCGATTATGGTGTCGGCGCACAAATCATCCGCGATCTCGGTATTTCGAAAATGCGACTTTTAAGTAATAATCCGACAAAACGCGCTGGACTTATCGGCTATGGTTTGGAAGTTGTTGAAAACATTCAGATTGAAATAAATTCAAATAAACACAACAAACTTTATCTTCAAACAAAGAGGGATAAGATGGGGCACACTCTTCGGGTAGAGGAATAAGTTTCAGGTATTCTGTGCTGAATCTGAATTAGGAATGTGGAATTAGGAGCGAAGAAATTCCAGAAGAGAAAAGCAATTTAGGAATATCAAATATAACAATGGAGTTTTAAAAAGTCCGGAAATTAGAATAAACAACCCGATCTCTTAATTCGTAATTCCTAATTAATTTTCACTTTGTGAAGTAGCTCCGTCAAACGATCAAATTCCTGTCGGTAGAATAAACCAATTCCTTGTGTGTAGGGTGAAGCGTTTGTAAATAAATAATTATTATTTGTTTTATTAAAAGTGCGCAGACGCAAACGTCCGTCTTTACTGATTTTGTAGTCGATATTAAAATCGCCGATAATATTGCTTGACGATTGTCCTTTAGCAACACCCACATTCCCTTCTATAGAAACGCGGTCGTTTAAAATCTGCGTAGAAAAAATCACATTCATTTCTTCTCTCGAAAGTTGATCGCCAGGATGATATTTAAATCCGAGTTCGACATTTTTTGAAATTTGTGAAGCCCAGTTACTGAGTTGACTCGACAGTAGTTCGCTTAGATTGGAGCTTATGCCGGGATCAAATTTTCCTCCTTGCGGATTATTGGTGAAAAATCTGCCGAAAACAATTAATCCAAATACCTGTTTATTAATTTCCGCATCATTATTACCCAGAAGTTTTTTAACCTGATAATTGGTCGCCTGATCTACATCCGGAATTTCGATATCGAATTTAATGACAGGTTTTAAAAGCGTATTCGTCATTCTCATTTTCACCCAGATTTCTCTTAATTGTTTGCTCGACTCCGAACTGTCTGCAATAAGATCAGAGAGTCGCGCGCGGGTTTTGTAAGTTGCGTTAAGATCGATCATCGCATTCAGCGCATCACCGTCCCACGTTACAGTTCCTCCCTTATCAATCTCAAAAGGTTTATTCGCTACATTTTGCATGGTGAAAAGATAATCACCTTTTTCAATCGTATATGATCCGTAAATATTAAAATCGCCTAAAGTATTAATAACCATTCGAAGATTTCCTTTTCCTCTTCCTTTAATTTTATCGCCCACTTTTTCATCAAAAATAATCTGAATCTCTGCGTCGGGAGTAATTTCGAGTTCAAAATCAAGAAGAATACCATCCAGATTGACTGATGTTTTTGTTGTTTGCTGAGTCAAAACACCTTTATTCACAAAAGTGATAAAATTGTTCTGTCCGACCGTCGAAGAATTTGAGATGGGTATATTTAATGATGTTCCCCGTGTTGTACTTACTATCACATTAATGTTCAATTTATCGGGTGGACCGGTAATCGAAATATTACCAGTTGCATAAGCTACGCCATAATACATATCATTTTGAGAGGCATCAGTATTCAGCATCTGAAATTCTTTCGCATTCAGACTCACATCCAATCTGAAATCTTTGAATTTATGATGATATATTTTACCTGTAGCAATTGCCTGGTGTGTGCCGGCTTTGGCCTTATATTGATTGTTGTCTAATATTATAATGTTTTCAAGCTCTATATAATCTTTTGTGATCTTAATTTTTGCATCTCCATTAAAATTATATTGCGAATTTAAATAATTCAGAAGAAATACTGTTTGTTGAAGTCTGATATCTCCGGTAATCAACGGATCCTCCAATTCGCCGGTAACATGTACGTCTGCGAAAAGTTTTCCTCTCCTTATGGTTACAAATTTATCAAAATATTTATTGAATGCGGTGAGATATATTTTATTTAGCGAAAGAGAAATATCTATGTTGTCTTTTTTAAGAGAAGGAAAATACTGTCCTTTAACAATAATTGTTTTAACAGTATCACTTATAACCACAAAACCATCGACACCGAATATCTTTTCAGAACTTTTCCATGTTGTTGAAATATGACCCGTGCCTAATAATTCATCATTAAAAGTTAGCTTATCGATTTGAACATTTGAAGTGATATGCATTTTTTCAATTGGTCCGGAAATATATCCTTCACCGCTAAGTATCCCCGAAACATCAATTCCATTCGGTTTGGTTAATTTTTCAAAATTAATAAGATCTAATCCGCTTATATTTACCTTTAGTTTGTCCTCCGGTTTTGGTGAAAGCACACCTGAGATACTCACCATTTCATTTTTGTTGAATACTTCAAAATCGGATATCCGGAATACATCTCCTTTTTCTATAATAATAAGATTTTTATCATTTACGCTCCAAATCTTATTTTCTATGATTATATCTGAAGGAAGAATACGAATAATGGTTTTCGTTGGATCTCTGAATGAAATAACACCGTTCAGTTTTGCTTTATTCGGCGATTCAGGTCTGTTCTGCATTGCCAGATGGAAGGCCACCGAATCTTTACGTACCTCCGTAGCAATATTAACATCTGTAATGAATATATTGTCATCAAGAAATACCCTTTCACAACTTGCGGTAGCAGTAATTAATTTGTTGAGTGAAGATGCTTCGAGTTTAAAATCTTTTGCCACATATTGGTTGTAACTGATACTGACTGAACTTCCATGTAAAGAAAATGTTCGCAATTTTGAATTCAGATCTCCCGTAAAATGAGTGCCGGATGCGATTGTTAAGGGTGGGAAAAATATTTTTGCAAGTTGTCCTGTATTCCGGAGCAATATATCAAAGTTTACAAGTTGTCCGGTTCCGATAAGTTTGTGGTTGATTGTGTCTTTAAGTGGAATATATTCATTTAATTCCATTTTAAATGCTTCCAGTAAGCCTGCAATCTGAAATTCACCCCTTAAAGATACATCGAGCAAATCGGATGTGAGTTCAATAGATCGTTGCTTATTTTCAAGACTCGCCAAAAGATCGATTCTCCCCGATTTAACGGTGTCCTCTTTCTCTGAATATATAGTTGAAGAAAGTTTAATGCTTCCGACCAGGTTATCAAGATCATCGCCTGAAAAATGCAGCGACATCGTAGATGATAACTCAGATGATGAGTCGCGTGAGATTAGTCCCAGTTTCGGAAGATGCAAATTTTTCACAATGGCATTACAATCAAAAACAGGTACTTTTTCACGAAGATCTACGGTCCCTTTAAAGTCGAGGTCAGCATTAACATCTTTCATCCGTAAATCTCCGCTAAACAACATTTTATCCACCTTTCCGGTGAGATGAATATTGGAATAGGGATAATGATTAATTTCTATAGAGGCAATATCGCCCGTCACTTCTGCTTGCAACGTATTTGGATCAAAATCCTGTCCGTGTATGTTGAGATTCGTTGTAATATTTCCAAGGAGAGATTCTTGTTCGAGCACTTTACCTAATTCAAAGTTCTTTGTTGCAATTCGTCCCGAATACAAAGTTGTATGAGAAATTGTATCGACCTTCAAATTAAGATCTGAAGTTACAACACCTGCTGCTGTATTAAATGTTCCATAAGCAACAAAATCGGTTATAAAACCTGTCAAATTACCCGAAAAACCCATATTACCCAAATGCGCCACCATCGATGGTAATTCAAGAAAATGTTTTCCATCATAAGGTGTGACAGGAAATGTTTCAAGATCCATCCGCGAGGTCTGCGCCCGGTCAACCTGAACATCCATAAAAGTTTCACCAAAATTCGGGAGTCCGTTAATGCTTAAATTTCCTTCGAACAAAGAATTATTTCCATAATTAATTTTCAGATTTCTTCCTTTTAATTGCGATATTTTTCCCCGTATGTCTCCTGTAAAATGCACCATCGCGGTATTACCATACATATCCGGAACAAAATATCCGATATCTCCAAGTGCCAGATCCAATTTCCGGATTTTCGATCGGATAATAACTTTATGAACGAAATCATTCAGATCATCATATTTTTCAAACGCGAAAGAAAGATCGGAATTAAACGTGGTGTAGGGTGTCTTTAACATAAGCCCTTTCATGGAAATTCCATTTGGTGCGATCCGTGTGGAAGCAGTAAGCTGGGAAAGCCGGAATCCGCTTTTGTCAACAAAACCAAAATTAGCGAGATAAAAAGTAGTCGTATCGTTTTCGATTTTCAAACTATCGAATTCAGCCTGAATTGCAGAAAAAGACAGATGATTAAAATCAAGACCTTGTTTGATCGTATCTGCATTCAAATCCTGATAAGAAAAGGCAAGATCATTGAGTTTAACTTTTCTGCATATAATTGAATTATCAGAATGTGTGGTGTCGGGCGTGGTGGGCTTAAATGCGTCAAGAATAAATTGCACGTTCAGATCTTTTTCACCCTTATATTTTTTCAACCGGAATTTTGCCTGAACAAGATCACATTCGTTTATGTCGAAGAAATTTTTCTTCAGATTATAATCCTTTAAATCGACATTTAATTTTTCACTATATAACAATGTATCCTGATGAAGATCTTCCACATATACACCTTCCAAAACCAAAGTTTTAAACCACTTGATGTCGACTCCGCGAATCGTAATTTTCGTGTGAAGTTTATCCGCGAAATGATTCGCAATTTTTTGTGTAATCCATGTTTGAAATCCGGGTGATCTGATCAGAAAGTAGGAGGTGACGACAAGAACAATGAGAACTCCCAGAGTCCACAACAAAATCTTCCCTATTTTTTTTATAATTTTGATAATCTTAGCGGTTTACACCTAGGCTTGTCTGCAAAGATAAGAAGCTGACCCGAAACTGAATTTGATGACCCACAATTTTACAAACATGCAAACCCCAATAACTATTCTGGGAATAGAATCATCCTGCGATGATACAGCGGCTTCAGTGTTGAAAGACGGAATTGTCCTTTCGAATATTATTTCGAGTCAGAAAATTCATGAAAAGTTTGGAGGAGTATTGCCGGAAGCGGCATCCAGGGCTCATACCGTGAGCATAGTGCCTGTAGTAGAATTGGCAATTAAGGAAGCAGGAATTTCAACAAAAGACATTTCAGCAATTGCTTTTACGCAAGGTCCCGGTCTTTTGGGCTCGCTTTTGGTCGGTAGCTCGTTCGCGAAAGCCATAGGATTGGCTCTGAACATACCCATTATCGGGATTCACCACATGCAGGCGCATATTCTGTCACATTTCATCCGAAACAAACCTGGTGAGATGGAAGGACAGGGTAGGAGTCCGGAGTTTCCGTTTCTCTGTCTGACTGTCTCGGGTGGGCATACCCAAATTGTTTTGGTGAAGGATTATTTCGAAATGGAAATTTTGGGTGAAACCCAGGATGACGCTGCAGGAGAAGCATTCGATAAAGTTGCGAAGATACTTGGAATGCCATACCCCGGTGGACCGCTGGTCGATAAGTACGCTCAAAAAGGAGACTCTTCGAAATTCACGTTCCCAACACCGTTTGCGGAAGGATTTGGTTTCAGTTTCAGCGGACTTAAAACTGCAGTGATGTACAAAGTTCGGGACGGGGTCCGCGAAGACCCTGATTTCATCGTGAAAAATCAATTTGATATTTGCGCCTCCGTACAAAAAACAATTGTGGAACTACTTCTTAAAAAACTTTTTTCTGCCGCCGAAAAATACAAAATAATGGATATTGCAATTGCCGGTGGTGTCTCAGCAAATTCGTCACTAAGGAAAAACCTGGAAGCAGGATGCTCAGAAAGGGGACTGAATTCATTTATTCCACCTTTCGCGTATTGCACCGATAACGCTGCAATGATAGCCATCTCGGGTTATTACAGGTTCCTGAAAGGAGAATTCAGTTCACAGGAAATTTCCTCCAAAGCCCGGCTTGATTTTATAACTCCTCTCATCTGAAAAAATCGCACTACATTTGTCTCCACGATCTTCAGAATAATTATGGCGCAAAAAACACCGGCAAAAAAAGAATATTTTCCAAGAAGTCCACGTAAATCACCCGCAAACGCGGTGATTGAACCCGCATTAAAATCAGCAATCAAAGTTTCTGATTTGCCGGGTTTGAAAAAGCAATTGGGTATTTTAATCGCGATTGTCTCTTTTCTTTTATATGCTCAAAGTATTTCATTCAGATATACTTTGGATGATGGCACCGTTATTAAAGAAAACAAAGTCATTAAAAAAGGTTTCGCAGGAATTCCAACAATTATTAAAACCGGTTATTGGTATGGATTTAATGATTCGAATGATGCGGCATACCGTCCGGTTTCTTTGGTGATGTTTGCCATTGAATGGCAATGTTTTCCGGATAATCCTTATGTTAATCATTTGTTGAATGTAATATTATATGCACTGACCTGTTTTTTATTATTTCAACTTTTGTGTAAGTTGCTGAATGAATATAATGTGTTGTTGCCCTTTGCCGCGACCATGCTTTTTGCATTTCATCCAATACATACCGAAGTTGTTTCGAGTATAAAAAGTCGCGATGAAATAATGTGTCTGTTATTTCTTGTGATCTCGGGATTGTCGCTTCTAAAAATCTGGGATAATCAAAATGCAAATCGTAATTTGCCCTTACATGCAATTATTGCGGCTGTCTGTTTCATGTTGGCGTTACTTTCTAAAGAAACTGCAATTACATTTGTTTTGGTTTTCCCGTTGATGTTTTTGTCGTTCAGAAAGATCGACAAAAAGAAATTGTTTTATTTAGGGGGAAGTTTGATTTTAATGGCCGGAATTTATTTGTTTATGCGATCACAGATTCTGGAAACGGTCACGACAGCTCGCAAACTTCTTCCTATCGATAACACATTGATGGATGCCAAAGATGCAAGCGGCCGGTATGCTACTGCCATCATGATTATGGGAAGATATGTCGGTTTGCTTTTCTTCCCGCATCCACTTTCTTATGATTATTCTTTCAAACAAATTTCGATTGTTGGATTTGGCGATGCATCTGCATTATTTTCTGTTTTATTGTTTGTCGGTTTATTTATTTTCGCGATAATTCGTTTCCGGCAAAATCCTATCACATCTTTCTCAATCTTTTTCTTTTTGTTCACAATGGCCATAGTTTCAAATATTTTCCTCATTATCGGTGCGACTTTGGCAGAAAGATTATTATATATTCCAAGTATCGGGTTCAGTTTGATTATCGCCGCAGGATTAATGAAATTAATGAAAGTAGATTTGAAGAAAAATACCATAACCTCATTCTCGGGCATATATTCCAAACATTCGTCTTTGACCCTGATTGTGGTCGTAATCCTCCTGGCTTATAGCGTCAAAACTATTTCAAGAAGTGCAGATTGGAAAGACAATATCGCATTATTCGAATCAGGAGTAAAAGCTTCACCGAATAGCGCTAGAACGCATTATAATTATGCAAGCATGCTGTTGTTGAATTTAGCGGCAGATGAAAAAGATAAAGAAAAGAAAAATAGTTTGTTGAGAAAATCAATTGGCGAATTTCAAAAAGCAGTAAGTATATTTCAGATTTATCCCGATGCATATCTAAATATGGCATTGGCTTATACTTATCTGGAAGATAATACAAGTGCAATCGCTGCTTATGAGATGGCAAAAAAAATGTATCCAAAACCGAATGCAAAAGTGTACAACAACCTCGGGTTTTTATACGGCAAAACCGGACAGTTTGATAAGGCAATTGAATTGTTGACGGTAGCCATAAAAATCACTCCCGATTTTGAAGAAGCATATAATAATATGGGAAATGCTTTATCAGGTAAACAACGATATGAGGAATCGATTCCACAATTTCAGAAAGCGATAGAATTAAATCCAAGGTACGCGGAAGCATATAAAAATCTCGGAAGCACGTACGGAAATATGACCCGTTATGACTCCGCTCTTATCTGTTTCAAAAAATCTGTTGAATTAAATGAGAAAGATGAACAAACGTACGCGTTTATCGGAATGACTTATAATATGACCCACGATTCGATTAATGGAAAACGATATATGCGGATGGCGGATAGTGTGGCAAAACTTTCAAATAATAAAAAATGATTTGTGAATTTGAGAAGTTTTGAATTTATTAAAAGTCTTCTCTGCCACTAAGACGCTAAGGTACAAAGTTTCACTAAGAAACGGTGCAATTTTAAATTTCAATGTATAAAAACCTTGGGATTAAACAACACTCTCAACTTCCCCTTGCTCTCGTCCGAAAGTTTCAAACCATCAATCTGCATATAAATATTTGCCTTTTCTCTTGTATAATTAATACTATCAAAATGATTGTTCTGAGAAACAATCTCGTCTATAAACATTGTAAAATTCTTGTTTCTGTCCGAATATTTATCCGACAAAAAATATAAAACAGATTTGGTGTTTGATTTTAAGAGATCTCTCATTCTCGCTGCAACTTCTTCCGATGCAATTCCATCAGTCTTCGTGATGGCACTATCAATTACCACCAAATATTCGGCATCATCAATTGTTTTGTAGAAAACAATAAACTTAGCCAGTTCATCAACAAAACATGTGAAATCGAACTTGTGGGTAAGGCAAAAATTAATGTCCCGGATATAATTATTTGCGATTACTGAATCATATTTTTGATCAACATTTCCTGTTATCAGGCTTTGAGCGATGGAACAACCATGGGTAGATAGAAGGAGTAAAAAAATCAGTAACCCTTTTTTCACTCCAGCCATCCTTTCGCTCTTGTAGTCAGTTCATCAATATGTTTTTCCCAATTATATAGTAATGCCGGATCAAAGTCGGCACCATTCGGCCACACCAATGTGTGAACCTCGGGATCAATCATCACTTTTTCGAATATATGGATATCACGCAGAGGACCAAAAAGCTCCCCTGATAAGATAGGTTGAAAATCAATAATTTTTCCAATGCTGTTTTCGAACGTAACCTCGAGGGTATATGGGGCGATATTTCGGAATGAAACTATTTTATGAATTTCGTGCATATTTCTTAATTTAATGGTTGAATTGAATCAGGCGATTTACCCAATTGAAGCAGTTCCCAATCCTTCATTAATTCAGTTTGATGCAATTCTGCCCAAGCTTCTACAAAACGCAGTTGCCTCCTCGAAAGTGATCCCGCAATTAATTCGACAGGCTGTATACTGAAAACTGCGACCTCATCCTGGTAATAAGCATGAAAGTGAGGCAGATGATGTTCTATCCCTGCTTCCAGATACATCCGAATGATTATTCCAAAAAATCTCGAAAGTTCGGGCATTTTATTAAATAGTTAGTTTTGCAAAAATACGACAAAAAATGATTAAATCCATCATCAACCCTTCAACTCTTCTTCTCCAACAAAACCACCGTCTCAATGTGACTTGTATGTGGAAACATGTCGATGGGTTGGATCGCAGTGATTTCGTATGAATCCGCCATCATTGCACAATCTCTGGCTAGGGAAGCGGGATTACAACTTACGTAAACAATTTTAGGGCACGAAATCTCCATCATCTTTTTTACCACGTCTTCGTGCATACCCGCGCGTGGGGGATCAGTTATAATAACATCCGGTTTTCCTTCTTTTGCGATAAATGCATCGTTGAGCAAATCTTTCATATCACCCGCAAAAAAAGAAGTATTTTTAATCTGATTTAAATCCGAATTCTTTCTTGCATCGTTCACTGCCGCTTCAACATATTCCAAACCCACAACACGTTCGGCAGAGTTAGCTATATAGTTGGCAATCGCTCCCGCACCTGTATATAAATCATATACCAATTCATCGCCATGCAAATTCGCAAAATCAGCAGCCGTCCGGAAAAGAACTGATGCCTGAGAAGTATTGGTCTGAAAAAAAGATTTCGGGCCAATGATATATCTTATAACTTTATCGGGATTTGTATAAGAAGACATTTCTTCAACCAAGAATTCTCTTCCTTTATACAATCGCATATCGAGATCACTGACTGTATCATTTTTCTTCGTATTCATAACATACATCCAGGAAGTAACTTCTTTAAATTGTGGAATAATATGATCATATAATTTTGAAACTTTTTCTATATCTTCAAAACCAACAATTAAAATCACCATTGTTTCATTGGTTGACGTGGTACGGATAATTAGTCCGCGGAGCCAACCTGTCTGTGCATTCAAATCGAAAAAAGAATAATTATTTGCGAGTGCAAATTCACGCACTGCATTTCTGATTGCATTTGTAGGTTCAGGTTGAAGATAACATTTTTCTATATCAATGACCTTATCGAACCAACCGGGAAGATGAAAACCTAGTCCGCCACCACTCAGTTCGCCATGAGGAATACTTCTCAAATCTTTCACCCACTTTTTGTTGGAACCGGAATAATCGAGACGATTTCGGTAGTACTTTGTGTTTACAGAAGGAAGTACCGGCAAAATCTCCGGTATCGGAATCTTGGCTATCCTTTCGAAGGCGTCGACCACCTGTTTATATTTGAAATTCAACTGCTCTGCATAATCGAAATGCTGCCATTTGCAACCTCCGCAAAGCCCGAAATGACTACAGAATGCCTCTCTCCGGTGGGGTGAAGGTGTCCGCAAATTCACATTCTTTCCAAGACTGAAAGTTTTTTTCTTTTTGTAGATCTCAACGTCAATAAAATCGCCGGGTACTGCGTTATCGGCAAAAATCACAAGTCCCCCCGACTTCCCAATTGCCTTACCATCGTGGCCAATATCAACAATTTCTACATTTTCTATGATATATTTCTCCATAATGTGGTAAAATTACGTATTTTTGAACCTTGAATTGTAATTTGCCCATGAACCGTAGTCTTACAATTTTATTATTCTTCTTATTCACGGCTTTGCAATCCGTTCAGGCAACACATATTGTCGGCGGAGACCTCACCTGTCGCTGGATTTCGGGCAATACCTTTGAAGTCAGTTTGATTGTATTTCGCGATTGTAATCCAGGTTCGTTTCACTTTGATCCTCAAATCACCATCGGGATTTATGACAAAGCGACCGATGCACAAATCCTTACGTATGATGTCGATATCCTTGATTCTGCTTCCCTCCAGTTGTCTGGAAATCTTTGCACACCGCCACCCAACATTTGCGTCCTGAAAGCCAGATACATTCATAATGTGGTTTTGCCAAACAACCCAAACGGCTATTATATATCATGGGAACGTTGTTGCCGTAATGCTTCCGTTCAAAATATCAATAATCCACTTGCCCAGGGAATGGCATTTTACTGTGAGATTAGTGATCCGGCGCTTCATAATTCAACTCCGGTTTTTTTGAATGCACCCCTTCCTTATATGTGTGTAAATCAACCATTCAGCTATAATTTCAATGGATTTGATCAGGACGGTGACTCACTCGTTTACGCCTTGGTAACACCACTCGCCGGCAACAGTTCTCAGTCAACTCCCATTCCTCCTCCTGGCTCAGCTCCTTATCCTCCAATTACCTGGACCGGTGGATACGGCATCGCAGATGTTTGCGGCGGGAGTCCCCCATTGACAGTCAATTCCGTTACGGGACAAATGAATTGTACACCGAATACACTCGGAATTTTTGCGATGGCAGAAGAAATCAGAGAATACAGAAATGGTGTTTTGATCAGCATTGTTAGGAGAGAAATTGAGTTTAATGTTATTCAGTGTCAGTTAGATAATGCACCGGCGCTCTCACCAAATGTAGTTAGCGGAAACTTTATTATTCATGCAACCGACACTTTGTGTTTTAATATTACTGCAACTGATTTGGACCCGACCGATTCATTGTATCTGAGTTTTACGGGTGATGTTTTTGTCGGTGGTACCGGTGTTGCGCCTTATGCTGTTTCAGCGCCGGATTCCGGAATTAATCATGTTCAGACTAATTTTTGCTGGCTTACTGCATGCTCAAATATCGATACTGTTCCGTATAATGTTCATTACACTGTTCGCGATAATGGTTGTCCGTTTCCAAAAACTTCTGTTGGCGATTTCACGATCACTGTACTTCCTCCTCCGGTTCCAGAACCACCGGCGATGCTTTGTATTTCGTTGCCTACATCCGACGATCTGATGCTTTATTGGAGAGATACATTAACGCTCAGACGATATTTTGCCCGGTATACAATTTATCGGAGTGTCGACGGTTCTCCGTTTATTCCGGTAGATACGGTCACTTCTCAGAGCATAAATTTTTATCATGATATTACCGCAACAAATAATCAGGTAATTAATTATTGCTATTATATTCAGGGAACGGATATTTGCGGAAATGCGGGCCCCACCTCAGACACGATTTGTGGTCTTAATATTCAGAATCCGACTAATTATATAAAATATGCAACAGTGATTGCTAATGATGAGGTCTTCTTCGAGTGGCAACAATTTCCGGGTTGGGAATATTGTATATTTTATATTTATAAAAAAGAAAATTCCACTTTTGAAAACTATGAGTTGATCGATTCATTATTTTATCCGTCAAATACAACATACCTTGATCTTAATGTGAGTACTTCGGCACACTCATATTGTTATAAAATTAAATACCGAGATCAATGTGGAAATATGACCCCTCTTAGTAATGAGGCTTGTACTATTTTATTGGATGGAACAAATGACTGGTTTACAAATCATTTAAAATGGACTTCCTATACACTGTGGCATGGTGGTGTGGCTGATTATTCAATACATAGGAAAATCACTGAGTCAGATCCCTTCGACAGCATTGCAACAGTCTGGCCTTCTCACCGTTTTTGGGATGACTCAGATTTAAATAATTATGGCGGTGGATTTTATTATTATATACAGGCACATGAAGGAGCCGGCAGTTTTGATGCGCATAGTGAATCGAATATCGTTGAATTAACTTTCCCTCCGTTCCTTTATTTACCGAGTGCATTTACTCCAAATTATGATGACAGGAATCCAACCTGGAGTCCTGCTTCTGCTTTTGTAAAAACATTTTCTTTCCGTATATGGAATAGATGGGGTGAAAGAATTTTTGAAACCACCGAAGCAAATCATTCATGGGATGGAACCTACAAAGGAGAACCCTGTCCCGAAGGTGTATATATTTATGAAGTTTATTTTACGGGTTACGATAATCCGAACGAGTACAAAAAGGTTGGAAGTGTGACACTGATACGTTAAACGTTCCAAGACCATACTGATTATTCACGCAGGGTCTTTCTCGAATTTTTCTTCAAAAGTCTCTTTTTTTGGACATTTATCTGCGATAATCTGCGTGATCTGCGCGCTAATATTTTTGATTGAGTAACCAAAATGTTTTATTAAATGGACTAAAATTCGTATCTTTGTGAACAATTTTATTAAAGATAATGTTTACAGAAGAGGTTATTTTGGAGAATTCAGCTACAGCAACAGCTATAGAGTTAGAGAATCAATTCGGAGCACACAATTACAGCTCACTTCCGGTTGTTTTATCGAAGGGAAAAGGTGTTTTTGTTTGGGATGTAGAAGGAAAACGTTATTATGATTTTCTCTCTGCATACTCGGCAGTAAATCAGGGTCATTGTCACCCGAAAATTTTTGATGCCTTAATTGAACAGGCGCAAAAGCTTACACTTTCTTCCCGTGCTTTTCACAGTGATGCTCTGGGTGAATATGCCGAATTTCTCACCAAATATTTTGGATATAATAAAGTACTCCCTATGAATAGCGGAGCCGAAGCGGTGGAAACCGCTTTAAAACTTTGCAGGAAATGGGCGTATGAGAAAAAAGGAATTCCTCAGGGTGAAGCAAAAATTATTTTTTGTGAAGGTAATTTTCACGGAAGAACGATATCAATTATTTCCGCATCCGTGGATCCCGACATGAAAAATAATTTCGGTCCATATACTCCCGGCTTTATTACCATTCCATATAACGATACAAATGCACTTGCAGAGGCTGTTAATATTTATGGGGTGGCGGGATTTATTGTGGAGCCTGTTCAGGGTGAAGCCGGAGTTGTTGTTCCGGATGATGGTTATCTCGCAAAATGTTATGAAATCTGTAAATCGGCAAACGCGCTTTTTATCGCGGATGAAATTCAAAGCGGATTAGGAAGAACCGGTAAATTGTTGGCCTGCGATTACGAAAATGTAAGACCCGATATATTAATTTTAGGAAAAGCATTATCAGGCGGGTTTCTTCCGGTCTCTGCAGTGTTGGCTGATGATGAAATTATGCTTTGTATTAAACCCGGTGAACATGGTTCTACATACGGCGGTAATCCATTAGCATGTCGTGTGTCGATCGCCGCATTAAATGTTTTGAAGGATGAAAATCTTTCTGAAAATTCCGCAAGATTAGGTCGGATTTTTCGGGAAGAATTA
>JAHEYM010000382.1 GCA_023251595.1 Bacteroidota bacterium | reverse complement strand
TCGTATTCGCGAATAAGTACTGGGTCCTTTTCAGTAATTAAAATAAAAGTTTTTTTCTCAGGATTAAATGTGATGGATTCAAAACCCTCATTTCTTGCCCCGGAATAAAATAACGGAATAACACGTGTACGGGTAAGTGTTGCTGCATCATACACGAGAACTATTCGCGCTGTTTCTTCCATCACATATATATCTTTACCATCGGTGCACACAGCTTCAAAATCATCATCACCCGAATGACCTGCCGCTTCCTTTGTAACTTTTCCCGTGAGATCTGTTTCATATAATTTTCCACCATCGTCAACGATAAAAAAATGGTTGCCATCGGGTGATAAACATATATCAGACGATTCATGAATTTGAAGCGGAATCCATTGAATCGGTTTAAGCTTAACCGGCTTAATGGAAACTCCCCCCAGAAAAAAGAAGCCGGCAATAAATATCGTTTTTTTCATTAGTGGTTTGCTGTTCCCGGTGTTGGTGAGGTAGTGGATTTCCAAAGTGAACTGCCGTCCGGTACTCTCCCGACTGAAACATCCGTTACTTGTATGGCAAATGTTATTGAATCCAACATTACCGATTGTGGTGAAGTCAGACCAAGTGCTTCTCCATTTTTTGATAAAGCAAAACTTGTGTGAAGAGGTCCTCGGGTGGGTGTATTGTCTGCCCATATAATTTTATATCCATGAGCCGGTATTATCGTAATCGGATTTCCGGAAGGAATCTGACATTTGGTTTTATCCGCCAAACTATCTGTTAAATAATATCCTGCTAAATCAATATCAGTATTTGTCGGATTATATATTTCAATCCAATCATCGAATGATCCGGGTGCATCAGGATTCGCGATTGTTGTTCCGTTCGATGCCATAAATTCATTCAACATCAGATGTGAAGTGTCGGAAGTCCCTGTCTGTCCGGGCCAAACTGTATATCTGTCTTTTGTGCATCCCGTCAGCAGAATAAACACTACTGCCCAAAGAATCATTACTAAACAAATAAATTTATCTTTCATGCAGCAAACTTAAAATTGCCTTGTTACCTCTCTGATAATCTTTCATTACGCTTTCAAAATATCAGTCATGAGTCGTAAGTGGTAAGTAAGGAATACAATAAATACAAAAAGCCCTCTGATGCTTACACAGCAGAGGGCCTTGTTGCGAACAATTATTAATTATTCACTTACCTTTTTTCCCTCCCTATTTGGGGAGGGGCTAGGGGTGGGGTATTATTTAGATAAGTGCATCATTTTGCCGGAAACCACATCTGTTCCGGAAATGACTTTGTAGAAATACATCCCACTCGAAAGTGTTGACGCATCGAAGGTAACATTGTATTCCTGACCCGCTGTAACATCCGCATTGTAAAGAGTCGCAATGTGACTCCCTCTGATATCATACACTTGAACATTTACATGACCATCAACATTAGATGAGAAATTAATATTCGTCGATGTTTGGAATGGTTCCGGATAATTGCTCACGCTAAGTGAATTTATATTATTTGAACCATTTAAATCCATTGTAATATTATTATCCTCAGCTCTGTTCGGGAATGTACAATTCGGACAATTGGTATTCCAATTCCATGAAGTATTTCCATGAGATTCTACTTTACGAGCCGTGAAGAAACCTCTCATCGACGTAGGTGCCGCAGTAGTTCCATGAACATTAATTCTTCCATTCAATGCAAAAACGAATGCCTTCACATTACAACCTTCTTTTACCTCGAAGCTGGAATATCCACTGCCACCACTATGACCACCACCGTTGTTACCGTGGCCACCACCATTATGTCCGGAACCCGAACCATGATGACCTGATCCGTGTGAACCATCTGAACCTGTGCTGTTCACAGTATTTATATATATTCTCACTTCTTTACCATCCGCATCAGGATTAAATGTTACGTGATCATCCAACCGGAAACGACCACTGTGAATACGAAGTTTGGTACACGCAGACTGGAATTTCACAGTACAATAGTCGGATGTACGGAAATCAGTTACATCAACACATGGTTGTGTGAAGATGACCGTTGATTGAGTACCCATGCTGATATTCCTGTATTTCACACCCGTTAAAGTGACGGTTGAATTGTGAGGAATGGATACGTCAACAGTTCCTGAAGGTAAACCTGCATCGAAAACCGGCATAGCTGGGTTGGCTGGCGCAAGAATTTTGTTAGTCACTACGCTTGATCCGAGCACTTCGATGGTTCTTGCAGATACAAAAGTTGTAGGTGCTGTTACAATCGTGTGATCATGGAATTTCGCAGTTCCGTGAGCGCCTGAAGAGTGATATGCACCTTGCGCTCTTACACCTACACCACCATTCAACACTGTATTGTAGCCATGTAAGTGAACTCTGAAGTCAGCTAAGATTGTGTAGCTGTTCGTGAGATTTGCAGGAACAAGATTTACAATTGTTGAAGCGGATTTTGTACAGCCGTTTGCATTTGTAATGACCACACTATAGGTGCCTGATGTATATACTTTGGTTGTTGGATTAGTTGTTCCATCAGACCAAAGTGTGGAAACACCGCCAGTTTGATTATCAGTGAGAATAATATATCCTCCCTGACATTCAGAAACCGGAATACCTTGAGAAATCGAGGATGTCATTGGAACAGAATTCACGGTTACATTGGAAGAACAGGTTGAAGCGTTACCACAAGCATCCGTAACCGTTAAAGTAACCGGAATCACAACAATTGCATTTGGAGCAACATCTGTACAGGAGAAAGCCGTTCTGCTCAGTGTATATGTAAGTGCTGTTCCGCTGCAAACATCCATACTTCCATTATTAATATCACTGGTTGTGATGTTAGCTGTTCCACCTGTGATGGTGATGCTCTTGTTTTGACAAACTGCAACAGCAGGAGTAGTATCAACAATTCTGAAAGTTTTGGTGATTGAAGAATGATTACCGCAAGCATCTGTCGATGTAAAGCAAACCGCTTTCATCCCTGTAGCACCACAAGAAGGTGTGAGCGAGGTGAAGTTATTAGACCAAACGATCGCACTGCCAACATCTGTAGAAGAAGCACCCGCATTAGAAGACAACCAACCATTAAGATCTGATGTATTACCTGCGCCATCGCATTCAACAGTCAGATCAGTACCACCTGTAATTACAGGATTGGTGGTATCAACAATTCTGAAGATTGCAGAAGTAGCAGAAGCATTTCCGCAAGCATCAGTAGCTGTGAAGGCAACTGTAGACTGACCTGTAGAACCGCAGGAAGGAGTAATAACGGAATAGTTATTTGTCCATGTAACATTTCCGCAATTATCAGTTGCCGTTGCACCTGCATGATTTGTCAACCAAGCATTAAGCGCTGCAACATTTCCTGCACCATCTGTTTCTACTGTCAGCCCGGAAAGACCTGTGTTATTAATTATAGGTGCTGTATGATCACCAACAGAAATTGTTTGGGTGAAGTTTGAGCTTGTATTTCCGCAACCATCACTGAAATTCCATACACGTGTACGTATATAGTTATTTCCACAGCTTCCGGCTGTTGTATTGTCTGACACCAGATTGATACTAGGTGTTGATGTACAATTGTCGCTTGCTGATGGTGAAAGTGATAATGCTGCTGCAAGACCTGCTGCATCTGAACATTCTACACTTGCATCCAATGATCCTGCAACTGTTGTTATTGTAGGAGCAGAAAAATCATGGACTGTGATTACTTGTGTCGCTGATGTTGTATTGTTTGAATTATCCGTCACTGTCCACATTCTCGTAAGTGTATAGTTATTCGCACAGTTTCCATCCGTTCTGACTTCCCCATACGCAACACTTCCTGCTGTGCAATTATCAGTAGCTGTTACATTGGCTACTGCCGGAACTACATCACAATTCACCGAAACATCCGAAGGAACTCCATGAAGAACCGGGAACACTAAATCTTGTTGAATCAGTGTTCCGTTCGCAGTTCCTGCACAGCCATTTCCGTCTGTGGCGGTTACCTGATATCCGCCCACATTGAGAT
>JAHEYM010000042.1 GCA_023251595.1 Bacteroidota bacterium | reverse complement strand
GATCGAATCTGCCCTCTTTGCTCTTGCATTGGCAGTCGGAATGGCACCTGAACTACTACCTGCCATTACAACGATTGCCATGAGTGCCGGAGCGAAAAGAATGTTGGAGAAAAAAGTAATAGTGAAGAAATTAACCTCGATTCAAAATTTGGGTGAAGTTAATTTGCTCTGTACAGACAAAACCGGAACTATTACTGATGGTGTTATAAAAATATGTGGAATGGTGAATCCATTCGGCGAAGAGAATGAATGGGTGAAAGAAATTGCTGTACTGAATGCAAGTTTTGAATCAGGTTACTCAAATCCGATTGATGATGCGCTAAAAAAAGTTATCTCAGACAAATCAGTAATATATACGAAACTCGGTGAGGTGCCTTATGATTTTATCAGGAAAAGGTTAAGTGTAGCACTTAGATCTGAAAAGGAAAAATATCTCATTACGAAAGGTGCGTTTAGTCAGATAACAGAGATTTGTTCCGCTATTAAATTAAGTGACGGTAGCATCGATTCCATTGAGAAATATAAAAATGATCTCGAAAATAAATTCGTTGCATTCGGGTTGAAAGGATGGAGGGCTATCGGCATCTGTTATAAGAATATAAATTCGGATTCTATCTCGAAAGAGGATGAGACAGCGATGATTTTTGCGGGTTTTATTTTACTGGAGGATCCGGTGAAGGAAGGAATTATTCAAACAATTAACGACCTTCATGAACTAAAAGTAAACTTAAAGATTATTACCGGCGATAATAAAAATGTCGCGAATTCGATTGCATTAAAAATAGGAATAGCAAATCCTGTAGTGATGACGGGTGAAGAACTTTTTAAAATTAGTCCGGAAGCTTTAAAATTGTTAGTCAGGAAAACCGATATTTTTGCCGAAGTTGAGCCTCAACAAAAAGAAAGAATCGTACAGGCGTTAAGAAAATCTTATACTGTTGCATACATCGGGGATGGAATCAATGATGTTTCCGCGATAAATGCTGCAGATGTCGGTATTTCTGTTGAAAATGCTGTCGATGTTGCCAGAGAAGCTGCCGATTTTGTTCTGATGGAAAAAAATCTGGAAGTATTGGTAGATGGAATTAAAGAAGGAAGAAAAACTTTTGCTAATACATTGAAATATATTTTTATTAATACGGGTTCCACCTTTGGTAATATGTTCAGTGTTGCCATTGCCTCTTTATTGCTCCCATTTCTTCCGATGCTTCCCAAACAAATCTTGCTCACTAATTTCATTACCGATTTTCCGTATCTGACAATTGCCTCCGACAATGTAGATCAGGAGCAGTTAGACAGACCCGGTAAGTGGGATTTGAAATTCATCAGGAACTATATGGTAATATTCGGTATTCATAGCTCTTTATTCGACGTAATCACTTTTATCGTGCTTCTTTATGTTCTGAAAGTAAAAGAATCGGCATTTCAAACCGGTTGGTTTATTGAATCGGTTTTAACCGAATTATTTATTCTCTTTATTATCAGAACACACAAGAAATTCTTTCAGAGCCGGCCTGGAAGATACCTCTTTATTTTAAGCATTCTTGGTCTTATTTTAACGGTCGGACTTCCATATATGCCTTTCGCTCTTGACATCGGTTTGGTTCCATTACCATTCATTAATTTCGGCGCGATGTTGATGATTGTAGCAGCTTATATTCTGACTGCGGATATATTGAAGGTTTGGTTTTTTAGAAAATACAGAAGCGCATGAAAGAAGTTAAATCGCTGGAAGAGTTTATTAAAGGTATCCCGAAAGCAGAGCTACACCTTCACATTGAAGGAACGTTCGAACCCGAATTAATGTTCGAAATTGCCAAACGAAATCATGTAAAAATTAAATATAGTACGGTTGAAGAAATAAAGAGCGCATATAATTTTTCCAATCTTCAGGATTTTCTTGATATTTATTATGCCGGAGCGCAAGTCCTTCTGACAGAGCAGGATTTCTATGATCTCACATGGGCTTATCTTGAAAAAATTCACGCAGAAAATGTGATTCACACAGAAATATTTTTTGATCCGCAAACACACACCGGAAGGGGTATAAAATTCAGTACTGTCATCAATGGAATTCATCGTGCGCTTGAGGATGGTAGAACAAAATTGGGAATTAATTCTAAACTGATTATGTGTTTTCTCAGGCATCTGGACGAGGAGTCTGCTTTCAAAACTTTAGAAAATGCAATTGAATTTAAAAAATGGATCGATGGAGTAGGATTGGATTCCTCCGAATTGGGACATCCTCCTTCTAAATTTCAACAGGTTTTTGAACAGGCAAGGAGGCAGGGCTTTTTGACGGTAGCGCATGCTGGTGAAGAAGGTCCAGCGGAATATATTTGGGAGGCACTAAATCTATTGAAAATATCCAGAATAGATCATGGCAATAATGCTTTGAATGATGAAAAATTATTAAAGGAACTGGTAAATAAGAAAATGCCACTTACCATCTGCCCGCTCTCCAATCTTAAACTTCAGGTCGTAAAAGATCTCAAAGAACATCCATTAAAAAAATTAATGGATCACGGAATCCTTGCCACTATTAACTCCGACGACCCTGCCTATTTTGGTGGATATATGGTCGAAAATTATATCGCAATTTCCAAAGCATTAAATTTATCTAAAGAAGATATATACATATTGGCTAAAAATTCTTTCATCGCCAGCTTTTTGGAGGAGGAAGTAAAAAAGGATATGATTGAAAGGGTTGACCGGTATTATAAGGAAAACAAATAATTAAAACTTGTTTTAGACCAGTCTTTATATTTCTTTTGCGAATCTTGTTGATTTGCTGAAAATGAACTACCTTTGAGCAGTAATTCTAAGTCGGTTTTTTATTCTTGACATTTGCAACCGGGATAGAATCGAGTAAACTGCGCCCTTGAGCAGCCGTAATTATAGGTTAAAATTTTGTGTGGTGCATAATCCCTCAGCACCTGCAAGGGAAGATTGTTATACCAACGAATGAATTAATTCCGATACCGATCGGACCTTTACTTTTTATTCATAATATCATTATAAAGCTAAAAAAATGAAAAATTCTGATTCTTCAAAAACATTCTCTCAAATTGTATTTGTTTTAGTGCTTTTTATTTATTCTCCGTTTTGTTCTTTTTCACAAAGCTTCTTTTCAACAATAAATAACGAGAAAACAATTATTTTTCACAGTAATAATGTTGTGATGGATACGATGGAAATCACAATGGATTCAAGCGATGTGAGCTGTTTTGGGGGAAATGATGGGATGGCAATGGCTAATGTGATCGGTGGTTATCCTCCATACACATTTCTCTGGAATGACCCTCTTGCACAAACTGGTTTCCTGGCTACAAATCTTAGCGCAGGATACTATTCTGTACTCGTTACAGATGATTCAGCCGCAACGATTATTGGCCATGTAACCGTCGGGCAACCGGCACAAATTACAAGTCTCATTTACCCGATAATTTGCAGTAACATGACTTTCGATATCGGATCTCATTATTATTCAACACCCGGACTGTACGTGGATACAATCTCTGCAAATAATGGCTGCGACAGCATTGTAACCACGAACCTTTCTGTTATACCATCCTATAGTTTTATAGTCGATACTGTCATTGTAGCCGGCGATAGCATACTCCTAGCAGGAAATTATTATTCTCTTGAAGGAAGTTATGATGATACACTCTTTACAGCTGGTGGATGTGACTCCATTTTCACCTATAACCTGACCTTGGTTGCAGGCATCCGTGATCTTAACCGGAAAAATTTTACAGCCAGCGTTTTTCCTAATCCGTTAACCAGTTTTGCTGTAGTGAAAGTTTCTTCCGCTTTTGATCAGAAAGAAAAAATATTTGCACTATACGACATGCTTGGAAAGGAAGTTATGGTGAAGCGTTTTAATACCTCGGAGACGATCATCTCAAAAGGAGATTTGTCACAAGGAATATATTATTTCAGGATAAATCTTTCGGGTGAAAATGTTTCTCAAAATGGGAATATTGTTATTCAATAACTAGTAGGAACATCACAGGTGATCTCCCTGCGAATTAAAATTGCAATGAAATAAATATAATTATATATTAACTTCAAACAAAATGACAAAACAAATTCTATTTACCGTCATCCTACTTTCAACTTTCAGCTTTCAACTTTCAACTGCATTTGCTCAGGTACCTCAGGCATTTAATTATCAATCTATCGTACGGGATAAGCTCGGAAATCCGATGATGAACACAAATATCAGTGTGAAGGCGTCTATTCGCGATGGCTCTGAAACCGGTGAAAGCGTATATCAGGAAACGCACGCAGTCACCACAACTGCATTCGGATTAATTACGCTCGAAATCGGACACGGTGTTGCAGTGAAAGGAATTTTTTCGGATATTAAATGGGGAACAGGTTCAAAATGGATGCAGGTTGAAGCCGATTTCGGAGAAGGATATATTCAAATGGGTGCTTCTCAATTATTAAGTGTCCCTTATGCACTATATTCAGGAAGTAGTTTCACAAGTTCCGAAACTCAAACGGCAGAACAAAGCAATGCAAGAAATGGTGGAGGAGTTGGCGTGTTAAGTGCAACAGAATGGGGAATAAACGGAAACTCAGGAATTGCTGCAACAAACTTTATAGGTACAACTACTACCGCACCGCTTAAATTTCGTGTGGATGGAATAAATTCCGGTATGATAGATATGATAAAATTCAATACCTTTTTGGGATTTCAATCAGGTAATTCGACTAACAGCACTACGACCGGAGGTAGTAATACCGGTGTTGGAGTGAATTCGCTTTATACCAACACTACAGGATGGTACAATACGGCCGATGGGGCAGGATCGCTCTCTGCAAATATTAGTGGCAGCAGCAATTGTGCTGTAGGGTTCTTTGCTCTCGGACATAATATATCGGGAGGCGCTAATACCGCTTTGGGAGCACATTCCCTTTTTGAGAATCTGATAGGATGGAACAACACGGCTACCGGATATCAGGCACTCTCAAATAACAAAGCAAGTAGTAATACCGCTCTCGGAGCCAGTGCGCTATACGGAAATATTACAGGGACACAAAATACTGCCATTGGAGACAACTCTCTTCATGAAAACCAAACAGGAAGCTGGAATACAGCGACCGGACATGCGGCTCTCTTTTTCAATCATGGAAACTACAACACAGCAAATGGACAAAATGCACTACTCTCAAATACTACCGGAAACCAAAACACAGCTTGCGGAAGTAGTGCTCTCCATTCAAACACAGGTGGAGGTATAAATTCCGCATTCGGTCATTCGGCACTTTATTCAAACACTTCCGGTGATGGTAACACTGCGAGTGGATTTCGGTCGCTTTATTCAAACATAACAGGAGACCAAAATACCGCGACCGGCGTAAATGCATTGAAATTAAACACCGCAGATGCCAATACTGCGATTGGTTATGGCGCACTCTCGAATAACATTTCCGGAAACGGTAATACCGGATTAGGTTGCCAGGCTAATGTAGCTTCCGGAAGTTCATTGTTAAATGCCACAGCAATCGGCGCAAATGCAATCGTAGCCGTTAGCAGTACTATGATCCTTGGTAATAATGCAGTTAATGTGGGTATCGGGCTTTCGTCGAATCCGATCGGACCTCAAAACAAACTCGAAATAAATGGAAAGAGTGCATGTGAGAGTGGTTTAAGGTTTAGAAGGCTTACTACTGCATGTCTTCCAATACCCAATCCGGGTGCGGGTGTTCTTGCCTTGAATTCAGTCGGTGATGTGATTTATGTACAAGGCGGAACACAAGGGTCACAATGGACATTGTCGGGAAACACTATCGTTGCTGGAACTGATTTTATCGGTACGATCAACAACGCCGATTGGGTCATTAAGACACAAAACATCGAAAGAATGAGGGTGATGGGTAGTGACGGAAAAGTGGGTATTGGCAGTATTACACCCGAATTCAGACTAACTGTAGGTTCAGAATGTATCCCTCTCAACCCCTGTAATGACGGTGGAATACTTGGAATAGGCACATTTGGATCGGGAACAGTTTTAACCACAGCCGTAGGACCAGGTACTCGTATGTTGTGGTATCCCCGAAAAGCGGCATTCAGAGCAGGTTTCGTGGATGCAGCGCAATGGAGTAATTCAAACATTGGCAACTACTCATTTGCTTCCGGATGGAATTCAGTCGCGAGCGGGGAAGCCTCGACTGCCTCAGGTTATTCGAATACTGCAGGTGGAAATTATTCTACCGCGATGGGATCATTCAGCACAGCACTTGGTATTAATTCAACTGCAATGGGGCAATCCCAAACAAACGGAAATTATTCAACAGCAATGGGGTATCAGTCAACCACAAATGGACATTTTTCTACTGCGATGGGGTACATCGCCTATGCAGGTGGAATTTATTCAACTGCGATGGGCAAAGGAACCTATGCCAATGGTAGTGCCTCAACAGCTATGGGATTTCAGACCTCCGCCACCGGTGATAATTCAACTTCCATGGGGTATGAGTCGGATGCAGGCGGAAATACTTCAACTGCAATAGGATACCTGGCAACCGCAAGTGGTGATCATTCTACAGCAATCGGAAATTATGTAACAACGAACGGTCAACCGGGTTCATTCGTAATTGGCGATAACAACACCTTCTTAGTCGCATCCTTCGCACCGAATGAATTCATTTCCCGCTTTGAGGGTGGATACACGTTATGGACAGATGCCGCGCTCACAATGGGCGTTTCGCTTGCGTCGGGTGGCGGCTCATGGAACACGGTTTCTGATAGGCGGAAAAAAGAAAATTTCCAAACGCTGAATGCCGAAGATGCAATATTGAAAATAAAGGATATTCCAATTACTGAATGGAATTATATATCCCAGAATAAAAGTATTCACCACATCGGTCCAATGGCTCAGGATTTTTATTCTCTATTTAAATTGGATGGTATTGGCAATGATACCACAATTAATTCTTCCGATATTGATGGAGTGAATATGCTTGGAATTCAAGCACTGGAACAGCGGACTGCAAAACTGATCTTAAAAGTGAATGAGCAACAACAAATAATTGAAAAACTTCAGACGCAGAATGCGGAAATTAAAAATCTGAGAGCAGAACTTGTTGAAATGAAACTCTTATTTATACAAAACGAGGAAGCAAAGAAGTAAATTTTCTTCCTGTTCCGGACAAACAATATTTACGCTATCTTGTATAGAGAATTAATGCGATCATGATTAGATAATAAATCGTGAAAAAGAATTCTATCGTTCTGTCACCTTCCGTCTTTTATTTCCGCAACTCAAATTGTCTTTGAGGAAGAGCCTCCGCATTTAAAAGTAATCACTTGTTATTCGTTTTTCGTACCTTCGTTCTCTAAATTACCGAAAGTTTCTGATGGGTATGGAGAATCAATATTCTATGACAAGTATCCAAAACAGAACTGTTCTCATTGATAGATTTCGATTGAAATTAATTTCCATTTTGTTAATTATTTCTATCATGAGTCTGAAAGTGACTGGTCAAAACAGTAAGTACGATAGTTTAATAAATCTGTTGGGTAGAATAAAAGAGGATACTTCTAAGGTAAATATTTTACAGCAGTTATTCGAAGAAACCAAACGGAATAAAATCGATACCGCATATCTTTATGCCAGGATGGGTTTGGCCATCAGCAGTAAAATTGAGTATAAAAAGGGAATCGCTGAGGCTTCATTATCTATGGGCTATATCTATTATTATAAAAATAACTATGCAGCGGCTTTGAAATATTATCTCACTGCGTATGATCTGTTTGAACAACTTCAAGATAGTCCCGGAATGATTAATTCTTCTCTTACTATAGGGAAAATTCACCGAATCGAAAAAAATTATCCCAAAGCTTTGGAATATACTCAGAATGCCATCTCTCTAGCTGAAAAAGCAGAAAACAAGGATGAAATGATGGCTGCGTATGTTGGACTTGGGAATATTCTTGGAGTTCAGAATAAATTTGATGAAGCCATTGAAATTTTTCGGATGGCTTTAAAATTAGCTATTGAGCTTGATAAAAAAGAAGCTGAACCGATTATCCTTAATAACATTGCTGAAGGTTATAATGAGAAAGGAGATATTGACATGGCAATTGATTATGAACTGAAGGCACTTAAAATAATGAATAATACTCCCGAATATTCTCAGGATAAACTTCTCCGGAAAAGCAAATCCGGAATCCTGAATACGGTCAGTGATCTTTATTATTCAAAAGGCGAGTATTCTACCTCCCTCTTTTATGCCAAGGAAGCATTGAATGAGATTAATGAGGCAGGATATGGCAAAGAAAAAAAAGATATTTATAAAACATTGTCAAAGATATCTGCTGCACAAAATAATTATTCAGATGCATATATGTATGTCCAGTTGTATTCTAAACTTAAAGATTCAATTTTTGATGAGGAAAGCACCCGCCAAATCGCCGAAATGCAAACAAAGTATCAAAGTGAGAAAAAGGAAAAGGAAAATATTGAATTGAAAGGTAAAAATGAGATGCAGGATCTACTATTACAAAGCGAAACCGAAAAAAGTAAAAACCAATTAATTATCAGTTTTGTAATTACTGGAATATTGATCATCGGATCATTTTATATCTACTCCCGGAGGAAATTGAAACAAAAAGCAGTATATGCCAATGAACTTGCAAAACAAGAAAAATTACGTTTTAAGTATGTCATAGAAGCGGAAGAGAAAGAACGTTCGCGCATAGCACAGGATCTGCATGATGGTCTCGGTCAAATGCTCTCGACAGCACGATTAAATGTTTCAGGGCTCGAAGATTCTGTTATAGAAGAAGATAAACTATACGTGGAACGGTCGGTGAAAATTATTGATGATGCTTGTGCTGAAGTCCGAAATATATCTCATAATCTTATGCCTAACACATTGATTCGCCTTGGTTTAATTTCTGCAATTCAGGAATTGGTAAATAATATTAATGCTTCGAATCTGATGAAAATTGATTTTAATTTCAATTTTACTGAATCAATTGACAAATCATTTGCGATCCCCATCTATAGAATCGTGCAGGAAATCCTGAACAACATGATTAAGCATTCAGAAGCTGATCATATTTATATTAATATAAACAGGTCTGAAGATAGGCTATTATTAAGTATGGTGGACAATGGGATCGGCTTCAATACCGAAATTTTAAGTGATAGCAAAGGTATAGGTTGGAAAAATATTTTCTCCAGAGTATCGCTATTGAACGGAGTCATCGAGCTTGATTCCAAAAATCAGGAAGGAACAAGTGTAAAAATTAATCTGAATCTGAAAAATGGCTGAAACAGTTAAAATTCTGATCGCTGATGATCATCAAATGTTTATAGATGGTGTGAAATCTCTTTTAAGAAAAGAAAAAAATTTTGTATTTGTTCACGATTCAAACGACGGAGAAGATGCTTTTAATTACGTTTCAAAAAATGACGTTGATCTCTTGATAACAGATATAAGTATGCCACATCTCAGTGGAACGGAGCTTACAATAAAAGTGAAACAAAATTTTCCGCACATAAAAGTGCTCGTGTTAACTATGTTTAACGATCGCTCCATTATTACCGAAATACTTCAGGCTGAAGCGGAGGGTTATATTTTAAAAAACACAGGGAAAAATGAACTGATTAATGCGATTACCAGATTAATGGATAATGGTACTTTTTATAGTAGCGAAGTACTTAATACACTATTGTCTCAAACTTTAAGTCGGAATAAAATTGTGGCGCTTCCCGAGAAACATAAACTAACTTCCAGGGAATTAGAGATATTAAAACTTATTTGCGATGAGCTAACAACAGCAGATATTTCAAAAAAACTTTTTATTAGTCCAAGGACCGTCGATACACATCGTAAGAATATTATTGAAAAATCCGGAGCAAAAACCATTGTCGGCTTGATAAAATATGCGTTCGAAAACAATATTATTCAATTAAATATTTGATTATTCTCCTTAGTCAAAAATTCTGAGGATTCTCATCAGCATGATTTGTTATTGAAATATTTTCCCATTCTAGTATCATTTCAAGCTTGTCCTTTTCATATAATCGGCTACCTACTCCTACGGAGAATAAATACCTAGCAATACGGATTGTCGGGCTGAAGTCTGAGGTTGAACTTTGCAAATAATAATTTCAACCCTTAAAACATAAAATAAAATGAAGACAAAAACTACAATCATTATCGCAATCGGACTGATTGCAAATTTTACACTCCAAAACAATCTTTTTGCGCAAAAAATTGCCGCCGGTGATGGTCAATCCCTATCTATTTGTAGCAACGGTACTGTAATGGCCTGGGGTCTGAATGGGAATGGTCAACTTGGTGATGGGACACTTGTAGATAAACCTTACCCCGTTCAGGTAAGTGGTTTGACTGGGATTATCGCAATTGCTGCTGGTACGGAGTTTTCACTTGCTTTAAAAAATGACGGGACATTGTGGAGTTGGGGTATAAACGATTTCGGTCAACTTGGGAATGGTTCTGTCGCCAGCAATAGTTCTACACCGGTACAGGTATCAGGTCTCTCCGGTATTACTGCAATTGCATGTGGAAAAAATCATTCTCTTGCAATAAAGAGTGATAGTACTGTCTGGGTGTGGGGACAGAACACTTTTAATCAATTGGGGAATGGAAATACAGTTAGTAGTAATATTCCAATTCAGGTGAATGGATTAACTTCAATCATTGCCGTTGCGGCTGGTGAAAGTCATTCACTTGTTCTTAAAAATGATGGAACAGCATGGGGTTGGGGTTTAAATTTAGGCGGACAACTTGCTGATGGAACTACAACTCAGAGAGCCACACCAGTGCAGTCATGGAGTTCACTGACTGGTATTATTGCTTTTTCCTGTGGCAAAAATCATTCATTGGCGCTGAGAAATGATGGCACTGTTTGGGGATGTGGTCTCAATCATTTAGGTCAACTTGGGAATGGCGTTATGAATACCACAGGTTGTCTCTGTGAAGTTGCACCTGTTCAGGCTATAGGTCTTTCTCAAATTACTTCTATAGAAGCCGGAAGATTTTATTCCCTCGCCCGAAAAAACGATAGTACAGCATGGATCTGGGGAGAAAATGCGAATGGGCAATTAGGTGATAGTACTATTATCTCTAATGCTACTCCAAACGAAGTTAGTCGGATTTCAGGAGTTCTATATGTTACAGGAGGTAGAGACTATACTGTCGCATTAAAAAGTGATCAAACAGTTTGGAGCTGGGGACAGAATGCCAACGGACAACTGGGTGATAGTACCACAATTCAAAGAATTAGCCCTATACTGATTTCAGGTGTGTGTCCTGTAACAATAACCGGAACAAGAGAAATTCAGGAACAGTTTAATGTTAATATTAATCCTAACCCAAACCAGGGCTTATTTAATGTTGATCTTCCACAAAATTCGAAAAATTTAAAGCTTCTTATTTTTAATTTGTTGGGTGAAGTAGTTTACAATGTACAACTTGTCGGCATCAGCAATAAAGTCAATGTAAGCCAACTTCCAGCAGGTTTATACGTGATTAAAATATCGGATGAAAATCATTTGATTACAAGAAAATTTATTAAACAATAAAAAGTAATTAGCTATAAATGCAACAAAAGCCCCCCGATTTCTCAGGGGGCTTTTTGCAAATCTATAAGCCGGGTTCTGTCGCGTTCCGTCATTTATCTCCGACAATCATCACTGATCGCCTCTATCAGCCTACCCGCAACGGCAACCCTTTCGGGAAATTGAACGAGTCGTTCTTAACCCGTTGCATATTTGGCCTTTCAACCCATAAGGTTCACCCCCACACGCAGTCACCTGCATGCGCCGTGAGCTCTTACCTCACTTTTTCACCCTTATCCTGCTCGTGGCGGGACGGTTATTTTCTGTGGCACTATCTGTCCGGAATTAACTTGCGCTAACTCCGTCCTTCCCGTTAGGAAGTATGGTACTCTCTGTTGCCCGGACTTTCCTCTCCCGTCTTGCGACTAAGAGCGACGAAACAATTTGCAATGTAAAGGTATGGAAAAAGTTGATAAGTTGATAGGTTGAAGGGTTGAAAAGCGATGAACTGAGCTTGTCGAAGTGTTGATTGCGGTAACTATATATATAACTCATAGTTCATAACTCATAACTCATAACTCATAGCTTCTCCCGGATTTTCTCTAAATGCTCTTTCTTCTTAGCATCTCTTAAGAAAATCGCCGTCTTCGTAAAGTAATGATGCGAATTCAGAAATCTCTCCTGCAATCTGTTCCATTCCAACTCATCCTTAATGTCACCTGACGTGAGCATTTCCTTCATCAGATTATTTCCTATCGGGAAGAAATCATCTCTCCCTAAATAATCTAAGTCTGCATCACAGATAATTTCTTCAAGAAAATTATTTGGCTTTTGTGGGATTTGAGTTGCCATAATCATTCCGCAAATCTTATCAATTTCTTCTGCTGCGTAACCCAGTTCTGGGAGAAAATCTTTCGCGATGAAACAACTGAGCTTTTCATGATTTAACGGACTTAATGTGAAACCTGAATCGTGAAAAAGAACAGCGACTTTCAATAACTCTAAATCTTCAGTAGAAATATTTTCGTTCTCACCAATCATGACAGCAGCCGCAAGAACATCAACGACATGATTAACGGTGTGATACGATAGGGTGTCCGGAAATTCTTTTTTTTGTTTTTCAAGAATAAAATCCTTGGCTCTTTCATAGCGTGATTTTGTCTCATGTATATATAAAGCATTTCGGATAACCTTATCTTTCAGTTCTTCGGGTGTGAAGGGTTTCATAAGATAATCGTTCATTCCGGCAATTAAACAATCGTCTAGTGCGGCTTTTGATATACTGGCGGTCATTGCGCAAATCCTTGTGCGATTCTTTGGCTCGCGTAGTTCGTTCCGGATAAATCTCGTCACTTCGAATCCATCCATATCCAAAAGATGAAGATCCATTAAAATCATATCATAATTATTTTTCGTAACTTTTTCTTTTGCAATGGTGCCGCTCTCTGCGACATCCACCACGATACTACGAAAAAGATCGTGAAGTGTATCAACAGCGACCATTTGATTAAATTCATTGTCTTCCACTAACAAGATTCTTTTTCCAATCATTTCCTCAACACTTGCATTCAAATCGGCATCAGATTCCTCCGGTTTTGCGGCGGGTTTGTAGGATATTATAAAATAAAATTCAGAGCCAACACCAGGAGTGCTCTTCACCTTTAATTCTCCACCGTGCATCTCAACTAATTGTTTTGAAATGGTTAATCCCAATCCTGTTCCCCCAAATTTCCTTGTAGTGTCGCTCGATGCTTGTCCGAATGACTCAAATATTGCATCAATTTTATCTGCCGGAATTCCAATGCCTGTGTCTTGCACACTAAATTTTAAATCAATGGATTCGGGTGAAGTTTTTTCTACAGTCACAGCAATAGTTACGTTTCCCTTTTCCGTAAATTTAATGGCGTTTCCTGCCAGATTCATGATGACCTGCGTAATTCTTGTTTCATCTCCGATCACATATTCCGGGACACTTTCACTAATAATTTCTTTCATTTGAATCCCTTTCTCTTCTGCTTTCAAACTAAGAATTGTTTTAATATTCTGTAATGTAGTGTGTAGAGGAAATGAAACTTTTTCCAACTCCATTTTACCGGCTTCAATTTTTGATAGATCGAGAATATCGTTAATGATGACTAAAAGATTTGCTCCGCTTTTTTTAATAACTCCTAGATATTTTTCGTGTAATTCACTGGTAGGTGATTTAATCATCAGATTCGTCAGACCAAAAATGGCATTCATGGGTGTGCGAATTTCATGACTCATATTTGCCAGAAATTGATCACGGAATTTCTGCGTATATTTTAATTCATTAAGAGTTGCATTCAGCTCTGCAGTCCGTTCTTCAACAAGCCGTTTTAATTTTTCTTCGCGTGAACGTGCTTCGGACAAAACTGCATCATTTGATGTACGGAGACGTTTATTGTTGATTGAAAATATATTAAGGACAATGCGGGGATGCTTCATAGCCAGCCATAAAAAATCATCCTTCCTGATTTCAATAGTCTCTGCATCCGTGAGGGTCATCGTGGTGGCAGTAGCTGTTGCTTCAGCAAGAAAACTTTCGCCCATTATTGCATTTTCTCCCAATTCAGCCAGAAGAATATCTTCGTTATAGATACCGATTTTTCCAACTTTTATTATATATATAGCTTTTGGAACTGAACCTTTTTCAATGAGAACGGTTCCCTTTTCGTATTTTTTTAGTTCGGATTTAGACAACACTTCCGAAATTACCGAAGCTTCGAGATGGAGGAATAATTCGCAGTTAATTAGTGTTGAATCAAATTCAATCATTGTACTTTAATATTTTTGATTCGTTAATAAT
>JAHEYM010000381.1 GCA_023251595.1 Bacteroidota bacterium | reverse complement strand
GTCCGGCAAGATCATAAATATTTAATAGAACAGGAGAAGTTTCATCCGTAGTAAAGAATATATTAATATTTTCGGTGAAAGGGTTGGGGAACACAGAAAGTGAAACAGAAGGAAAAAGAGTGGGAGAATCATCCTCAGGAAGTCCCATCCGCACCAAACTTACAGGGGTCATGACGGTACAAACAGAACCATACGGACCAAAAACACCGTTAATTTTTGCACGAACTCTTATCTCATATATGGTGGAAGGAAGAATACCTGTGAAATTTGTCATCCTGAAATTCGTCGAAGCGCCTTTTGTTATTGTTTGATCATAACCCAACGAAATATTCACTACGTTGACATCGTAATTGCTGGCACCTGAAACATAATCATAATAAAGATTATTACTCATCGATGATAAAGTAATATTACAATAACCTGAAGCAAGTTGCGTAGTCGGACCCGGATTCGTAGTGATAGTACAAACTGAACCATACAAACCATAAACTCCGTTCACCTTCGCTCTCACCCGCATTTCGTAGATTGTTCCGAAGGCGATGTTCGTAAAATTGGTCATCCTGAAAACAGTTGCCGGTCCCGTGTTATAAGTTTGGTTATAACCTAATGAGGTATTGACAACATTGACATCGTAGTTGGTTGCACCGGAAACCCAATCAAAATAAAGATTGTCGCTCATAGCAGTTAGCATAATATTACAGTATGCTGAATTTACTTGGGTAAGCGGTACACAAACTGATGTATAGTTCACGGTCAATGGTTGGGTTGCAAAATTTAAACAGCCGTTTTCATCTATATATGTATAGTTAATCGGAAATGTTCCAGAACCTGAAACGGCAGGGTTAAAAATATCGTTCAAGACTCCGGTTCCCGAATATATACCATTTAGCGGAGTGCCGCCGCTCAACATTTGCGGAGATCCATTGGAACAAACATCCGTGAATGGAGGCAATGTTACCACAGGATTTGAGTGCAGGGTCACCGGCACAGTCGTGGAAGCGACACATCCGTAAATATCAGTTCCGATAACACTATATATTTGATCAGTGACAGGGTTGGCAATCACCGCAGATCCTATCGTCCCGTTCAAGCCCGTTGCGGGACCCCACTGATAAATCATCCCTAAATTGATTGGCGCAGTTGATTGAATCCATGTTATACCATTTTTCAATGTGCCGGTATTTCCCCTCCCTGTTAAGTCTGTAGATGTGGTTCCCCGACCGTTGTCGAATCTCCAATAACCATTTAAACCTGTTGCATGTGATGGGACAGGAACATTTATTTGATCCAGAATTGTAGAAGGACGTTGAGCATTATTCCAAATCCGGATTTCATCCATCTGACCCATAAAATAACCGTTCGCATATCTCCCGAAATAAAGAGGCTCAGTGGTAGTACAAGCGCCCGCGGTTCCTGTCCAAATCCTTGAACCTTTTAATATACCATCTACATATAGATGCGCACCGGAAGCATCAACGACCATTGCAACCTGATGCCATAGATTATCATTAATACTTCCGCCATCTATTCCATGTGTTCCGGGTTGAAAACAATAATTTGAATTATCAACAAAGTAGTTCGCATACACGTGACCAGCAGTCATAAATACATTATAACCATTATAAGAACCGGGCGCATATTTTGCAATGATGCCATAATTTCCGGTACCCGCATAACTCGTTTTCACCAAAGCAGAAACAGTCATCGGATACAAATTAAGGTAAGGAGAACTAACCACTTCAACATAATCATTTAAACCATCAAAATTCAAAGCCGTGCATGATCCGGCATAAAGATTTGCGGATGCACCCTCACACACGGAGGCTGAAGTAGTTGCCGCCACGATGGGTTTGGAAATTTTAAGTATCACACTATCTGAATTTATTGTGCCATTAATATTAGAAAAAACAGCCCGATAATAATACTGATCCATTCCCAATGTAATACCGTTTATATTCAGCGTTGTGGTCGTGAAGTTAGAATAAACGCCACCATCGGTGGTTGCTGTTATATCAACAAAACCTGCTCCGGTACTACGTTGCCATTTAATTGCCGGCTGAGGAATTGAAATAGAACTACTCGTAAAAGAATTATTCTTCCCTTCACAACCAACTGTGGTAACAGGTTGAACCGCAACTTTTAATTTACCGGGCTCCCCGATCTGATATATACCAAATGTTGAATCTCCGCTATATCTTGTATTTGTCGATATGGTAGTTGACAAACCGGTTGTATGCCATGAGCCATTTTCAAATTTACGCACAACAAAATTATTCTGGTTTGCACCCGCATCAACATCGCCGGAGAGAAAATTAAAAACGCATGCAAATACCCCAAAACCAATCACCCCATTGTTTTTTAATGTATAATATCGGTTTACACTTAAATCGGGATTGATGCCTGAATTAATGATATCCGGATGATCGCCCTGGGTAGTACTAGCGGTGATTGAGCCGGAACCTGTTGTCGCTCCCGCAAATCCGACTGTTAATGGTAAATACGCTGAAGCATCACCGATCTCAAATGTGATCTGAGGACTCCCGGAACCGGGTATATATATTTCCTGATTTCCATCTATATATCCTGTTACGGACGCGCCGCTAATCAATGCATCCGTAGTCAGTGAAACCCTAAATGACTGAGTATGGATAACTCCGGTTGTGAAGTATAATTTTCCACTCACTGAAAAAGACTGTTGGAGCGTTAATCCAAAAGGATTTTCCAAAAGCACATCACTGAAAGCTGTAATACGGCTGCCCAAAATGTTCTGATTTATGTCTCCATTAAATTCAACCAGAATACTTCCGGCTCCGTTGGTTGACGAGAAAAATCCGTCATTGTAGAAATCACCTCCGATGAGAATATTATTTATACAATAACTCTGATTATAGAAAGGCTTCACGGAAGCTCCGTTCATCACAATCATTTTCGTGATGATAGTCAATTCTCTCACCCTGTTATCATTTCCGATGATCAATGCTCCTGAGATTCCCTGCCCGATCTGCAAATAAAAAACCTTTGCATCAAGATCCAAAATCACTTCGTGACCATCCGAGATGATCACATCATCGGAAACGGACGGTGCAGTATTTCCGATCCACGTAGAGGCGGAACTCCACGCACCGGAGGAAGCAGAGAAAATAACAGCGGCTCTAAAAGACCCGCACACCGCAAAAACCAAACTGACGAGCAATAGATTCAACTTTTTCATAGCGTCTCAGTTTTATATTTTCAACCTATAAAACATCAATGCAAAATTGCATCTGAAGCAAAGACTTAAAAATGTTGATCAACAACCGCACATATGATTTCTCACCATATATTTTATTGATTGATATCAACTTTACAATTCGGAAATGCTACAAAGACCCGATACAAAAAAGGGTCAGATTTCTCCGACCCTTCATTCTTAATTGTCCCCTCCTTCACTTCGCTATGGCCTGCCTGCCGAAGCCTGCGCAGGCAAGGCGGGCAAGAATTGTTAATTAGTTTTCACGATTCTCTTAACAGTTTTAGTATTCCCCTGCTCTATTTCAACAAAGTACAAACCCTGTTGCAAATGTAAAGACGCAATGCATTGCGTCTTTACATTTATGGGGAAGTTTTGGTATGTATATATATTTCTTCCTGCAAGATCATATAGAGTTAATTGTGCCGGAGATTCATCATCAGAAGTAAATAATATATTTATATTTTCAGTGAAAGGATTCGGAGAAGCGGAAAGAGAAACAGAAGGAGAAAGAGTGTTGTCTCCCCCTGCCCCCTCCAGCGGGGGAGAATTTAACGCATCCGGTTCAGAAATGCGTGCAAGAGAAACCGGTGTTGTTATGGTGCAGACAGAGCCCCAGGAACCGTAAACCCCATTTATTTTTGCACGTACTTTAACATCGTATGAAGTAGCCGCCAGAATACCGGTGAAATTCGTCATCCTGAAATTCGTCGAAGCTCCTTTTGTGACTGTTTGATTATAACCCAGCGATGTATTCACCACATTTACATCATAATTCTCGGC
>JAHEYM010000380.1 GCA_023251595.1 Bacteroidota bacterium | reverse complement strand
TGTTGCGGAAGTATCTTTTGGTTCGATTTCAACGACTCCGGATAATGCATCAGAAAAATAAATAGATAATTTGGAAACACCCCACGATTTACTCACACCAACTTTTGCCATTCCTGCCATATTTCCAAAACGCGAATTTGCAGCACGTGCCAATTCAGGATCTGAAATTCCACCCTGTCTGTA
This sequence comes from Bacteroidota bacterium, assembly GCA_023251595.1. Taxonomy (GTDB): domain Bacteria; phylum Bacteroidota; class Bacteroidia; order AKYH767-A; family JABDAW01; genus JAHEYM01. Next base: position 3,848 of record JAHEYM010000380.1, on the reverse strand, counting down.
ATCCGACTGATTTTGGACACCGGCTCTAACTGTATAGAAGAATCCATTTGCTTTTGATCCTTTAATTCCAACATCACCATTTATTCCCAGATCATTTGAGAAACCCGAAAGATTTGCATCACCATAAACATGTCCATCGAATGCGGGTTTTTCATCTTCAAAAACAATTGCACCACCAAATGCACCGGGTCCAAGAAGCAACGCAGCGGGACCATTCACAACAGTAATCCGATCGAATCCAAGATCGGTAACTCCCATATCGTGATGATCGTCCCACTGATTATTTGCAAGACGAACACCGTGTGCATAATACGCGATACGATCATAAGACATTCCACGAATTACGGGTTTTCCGATTCCGTTGCCAAGAGAAATTCTGTCAATTCCAGGTTGTCGCGAAAGTGATTGAACCAACGATGCATCACCCGTTTCGCGCATCTCTTGCGCACTCATGGATTTTACGCAAACCGGACTTTTCGAAGAAAATCCATCTGTTGGTGCTGAAACAACAAATTCTTTTAATTCGGATGCTGTTGCAGTCATTTTAATTTCCAATTTTCCGGAAGCAGTTGCAAGATCAATAATCATTTCCTGTGCGATAAATCCGATACAGGAAAATTGCAATTTTATATTTCCTTTATATGGAACGATTAATGTGAAATTCCCACTCGCATCTGTCACTGTTGCTTTTTCAAGATCAGGACTGAAAACTGTAACTCCGGGAAGTGAAATTTCACCGGTTGTATTCGTAACCGTTCCCTCCAAATTCATTTGAGCCATAAGCGGAGAAACAGAGCGGAGAAAGAGAAAGAGGAATAATGATGATGTGAAATATTTTATATATATGGAATTTATTTTCATGTTTTGGTTTTTTAGAAATTAAATACAAGAATTGCTATCCATGATAAACAAGGATAGTACTCTGAGAATGAGAGTAACAGCCTTAGGAAACTCTTACCCTCACCCTTGATCCCTCTCCCAAGGGAGAGGGAAATCCGACCCCCTTCTCCTTTGGGAGAAGGGCCGGGGATGAGGGTTTTTCCGGTGGTGGTGAAAAAACTTCACCAAAAAATGAAAGCGGATTATTGGATTGAAAAATAAATTTTATTTCAGTTTCTGTAAATGAATAAACAGACTTATTAATATTTCGTGTGTATTCCAACGAAGTTAGATTTGTAATCTTTTTTGTGATACCGGAAGGAGCTTGTTTTCCCGTGTCAAAAAAATCTTTAATGGACTCAATTAAACTTTCTTCACGACTATCATTCAGCGCAATTACTTCAACAACTTCACCCTTAAAAACAACGGCTTTAATATCGAACATCTCTCCATGAAACAACAACTCCTGTTCATTGATCCGACATTTTTGATATTCAGAATTTGTAAGAATCAGCTTTTCTGTTTTCGAATCTTCCTTGCAAATCTCGTTCGCCATTTCATTCTTCAAATCATTTTGTCTCAAATGAAAAAGTACAAAAAATCCCCCCGCCTGAAAGATAATCAAAACTAAAAGAAATATGATCGAAACCTTCTTCAATTAATTAATTATGGTAATTACAAAAGTCCTTCATTCAACTTATCAACTTATCAACTTATCAACTTATCAACTTATCAACTATTTACCAATCAATTTCCGGGACTTGGTTTTTCTTTTTTCGCGTTCATTCCGTCTATATTATTTTTTGCGAGAACAAACTCAGGATAAATTTTTAATGCTTCGTTAAAATCAGCTTTTGCCTGTTCTATTAAATTCAGGTCTTTCTCCATCACACCTTTTACATTATAGGCAGCGGCTCTCAATGGCACCTGTTGTGTCTGAGTTTGATCTATGTTGATCGACACTCTGGCTGTTACTGCGGAAGAATCGGCAATAACCGCGTTCAGACTTGTCTCACATTCACCATACCTTTTCAAAACATACTGCAAAACCGCGATCTGATATGCATGATATACCGATTTCGTCTGTTTGTGAAGAATCTCATATTGCTCCAAAGCATCTTTGTTTTTATTCAGATTTCCAAGTGAAACAGCTAACAATTCTCTGATAAAAAGACTTGACGGGTCTTTGGCGAGATACTCTCTTGCCGTAAGGATCGTTTGCGCATTTGCTCCGGCAGAAAAATAAAGTCTGCATAACGTATCAAGATAACAGATGCTATCCGGATGTTGTTGCATCATAGAATAAGTTGCATTCTTCGCAACTTCGATATCACCATACTTGATCGCGAGTTGATAAATCCCGATATCCGGATCCTGAGGTGTCTTTTTTACTACTATCGGATTGGGTTTCGGCATCATTTTCGGATCTTTCAATTTCTTGAGCGAATCCGCGCTCTGCGAGAAAGTCAGAAAGGGAAATAACAGGAATAAATAGAGAATTTGAATCTTCATAAGTCGGTTACTTAATTTGTTGATAAATATTGAGCTCGCTAAATTAAAGAAAAAGGAACAAACTCGCTCAAAAAGCTTTAATTTTGACCTGTTTATACATTTACACCTCTCCTTTGAACGATTACCTTTCCGAACTGAACGAGGCACAACGTGCGGCGGTCACTGCCCTTGAAGGTCCTGTAATGATCATTGCCGGCGCTGGTTCAGGCAAAACACGTGCTTTGACTTATCGCATCGCACACCTCATGAAAATGGGTGCCGATCCATTCAGCATCCTCGCCCTCACCTTCACCAATAAGGCAGCGAAGGAGATGAAAGAGCGAATCGTGCGTATCGCCGGTGCTGAAGCGGGAAATCTTTGGATGGGCACCTTCCACTCCGTTTTCGCAAGAATTCTACGGATTGAATCTGCCCGTCTCGGCTATACTTCCAACTTCACCATTTACGATACCGACGATAGTAAAAGTTTGATAAAATCTATTTTGTCGGAAAATAATCTGGACGATAAACTTTATAAACCCGATCTTGTCCGTCAACGTATTTCGAGCGCGAAAAATGAACTTATTTCCTGCAGCGCTTATCTTGCTAATGCAGAAATTCAGGCGGAAGATAAAGAAAGGAAAAGACCTGAATTAGGGAAACTTTATGAACTATATACAAAACGATGTTTCAAAGCAAACGCGATGGATTTCGATGATTTGCTTTGCAATATGTATGTTTTGTTGAAAAATTTTCCGGACGCACTGAATAAATATCAGCATAAATTTAAATATATTCTGGTTGATGAATTTCAGGATACGAATTATGCACAATACATGATTATCCGCAAGCTCTCTGCTGCACATCAGAATATTTGTGTGGTAGGTGATGATGCGCAGAGTATTTATTCTTTCAGAGGAGCGAATATTCAGAATATTTTGAGTTTCGAACGCGATTATCCGGAACTGCAAACTTTTAAACTGGTGCAGAATTATCGTTCAACACAAGTTATTGTTGAAGCCGGAAATCATATCATCAAAAATAATAAAGCACAGATTCATAAACAAGTCTGGACGCAAAATGAGAAGGGTGAAAAAATCCGTCTTCTCCGCGCTGCAACAGATAATGAAGAAGGTGCGCTAGTCGCTCATCATATCTTTACCGGGAAGATGAATCAACAACGTGCAAATAAAGATTTCGCCATTCTGTATAGAACAAATGCACAATCGCGGTCATTTGAGGAAGCATTGAGAAAATCCAATATTCCGTATCGTATTTACGGTGGACTTTCATTCTATAAACGAAAAGAAATTAAAGATCTGATTGCTTATTTCCGACTTGCAATAAATGTCAATGACGAGGAAGCATTGAAAAGAATTATTAATTATCCGGCAAGAGGAATCGGGAACACAACGGTCGACAGAATTGTGGTCGTTGCAAATGAAATGAATAAAAGTGTTTGGGAAATTGTTCTGGAT
>JAHEYM010000379.1 GCA_023251595.1 Bacteroidota bacterium | reverse complement strand
AATCCACCCGGTTTATGTATTGTCCATAAACCGGGTGGATTGGGAACTCAATATATATGGGAAAACTTCACCCAAGAAAAACATACAAGAGTTTCTCAACCACTTGGAAAATTTCTTCTTCCAAAAATAATCGAAACCGATTTATGTTTCGTCTGTACAGGAACCGGAATCGCACCGCTCCGTTCTCAATTATTGGACATCTTCAACAAAATTATTCCTCATAAAAATATCTATTTCATTTTTGGAAATCGTTTTGAGCGAGATATTTTATATCGGAAAGAATTGGAAGAACTTGCAGTCCAAAAACCTGAGTTTCATTTTCTTCCGGTTCTTTCAAGAGAAAATCCTGATTGGGGTGGGCTCAAGGGTTATGTACATCAGGTGTATGAGAAAATCTTTGCTGACCACAGACCGACTCTTTTTTACCTCTGTGGATGGAGGGTTATGCTTCAGGAAGCACATCAGCGTTTGATGGCGCTGGGCTATGACAGAAGCAGTATTAAGTCCGAGAATTTTGATTAATTCATCATTCACGTTTGTTAATTCCTCATCCCTGTCGTATCTTTGCATAGTTATTTATAATCATTCTAAATAAGGAAAACAATGATAACTGTCAGTGAAAAGGCCAAAAAAAGGCTCGATGGGTTACGTTCTGAGAGTCAATACGATGAAACCTACTTCCTAAGAGTAGGGGTTGAAGGAGGAGGATGTTCAGGGCTTTCATACAAAATGGATTTCGATAATCAGCTAAAACCTGAAGATAAAGTGTTCGAAGACAAGGGAGTAAAGATCGTTGTGGATCGAAAAAGTTTTCTCTATCTAGTGGGAACAGAACTCGATTTCTCGGATGGTCTGAACGGAAAAGGCTTCGCATTTCATAATCCAAATGCCTCACGCACCTGCGGTTGTGGCGAGAGCTTCTCCGTCTGATTTTTTCAACTTATCAACTCATCAACTTATCAACCCGAATAATCACAAATCATCAAATGCCGAACGAAACTGAGTTAATAGAAACTGTCACCAAAAGCGAGTATCGGTGGGGATTCATCAGCGACCTTGATGCAGATGAAGCGCCCAAAGGTCTCAGCGAAGAAATCGTTCGTTTCATTTCTGCCAAAAAGGGTGAACCGGAATGGTTGACCGAATGGAGATTAAAAGCGTATCGACATTGGTTGACTTTAAAAGATGAGCCGACATGGGCAAACTTACATCACCCCGTCATTGATTTCCAGGAAATCATATATTATTCGGCTCCAAAATCCAAAAAAAAATTGGATAGTATGGACGATGTCGATCCTGAATTACGCGCAACTTTCGATAAATTGGGAATTTCGCTGATCGAACAAATGCGATTAAGTGGAGTTGCAGTCGATGCAGTAATGGATAGCGTTTCAGTGAAAACTACATTCAAGGAAAAATTATTGGAACTTGGAATTATTTTTTCTTCTTTCAGCGATGCAGTAAAAGAACATCCGGAACTGGTGAAAAAATATTTGGGTTCGGTCGTTCCATATACTGATAATTATTATGCTTGTTTAAACTCTGCTGTATTTAGCGACGGATCATTTTGTTATATTCCAAAAGGTATTCGGTGTCCGATGGAATTATCAACGTATTTCAGAATTAATGCTGCAAATACGGGACAATTTGAACGCACATTGATTATAGCGGATGAAGGTGCGTATGTCAGTTATCTCGAGGGATGTACGGCTCCTATGCGTGATGAAAATCAGTTGCATGCAGCAGTTGTGGAATTGGTTGCACACGAAAATGGGCAAATAAAATATTCGACCGTCCAAAATTGGTATCCGGGTGATAAAGAAGGAAAAGGCGGTATATATAATTTTGTCACCAAAAGAGGAATCTGTGCCGGGAGCCATGCAAAAATTTCCTGGACTCAGGTTGAAACCGGTTCAGCAATTACCTGGAAATATCCAAGCGTTATATTAAAAGGAGATTATTCTATCGGCGAATTTTATTCCGTCGCTGTAACCAACAATTATCAGCAGGCTGATACGGGAACTAAAATGATTCATCTTGGAAAAAACACAAAAAGCACAATTGTATCAAAAGGTATTTCAGGGGGACATTCGAATAACAGTTATCGTGGATTGGTGCGGGTTTCGAAGAAAGCTCAGAATGCACGGAATTTCTCACAATGTGATAGTTTATTATTGGGAGATAAATGTGGTGCACATACTTTTCCCTATCTCGAAATATCAAATAGTTCGGCCATCGTTGAACACGAAGCAACTACCTCAAAAGTGGGAGAGGATCAGATATTTTATTGCAATCAACGCGGCATATCAAACGAGGATGCAATCGGGTTAATCGTGAATGGATATTGCAAAGAGGTATTTAATCAACTCCCGATGGAATTCGCAGTCGAGGCGCAGAAACTTTTGGCGATTTCGTTGGAAGGAAGCGTTGGATAAATTAACAATTAACAATGAATAATTAACAATGCTAAAAATAAAAGATTTAAAAGTTTCGGTTGAAGGCAAATTAATTCTAAAAGGAATTAATCTCGAAATAAATCCAGGAGAAGTGCATGCCATCATGGGGCCGAACGGTTCAGGTAAAAGCACGTTGGCATCACTTCTCGCGGGTCGCGATGAATATGAAATTGAATCAGGTGAAGTGATATATAACGGGAAAAATCTTCTCGACATGAAACCTGAAGACCGGGCACGTGAAGGTGTTTTTCTCGCATTTCAATATCCGGTTGAAATTCCCGGAGTTACAACTGCGAATTTTTTAAAAACTGCTTTGAATGAAATTCGTAAATACAATGGTCTAGCTGCACTCGATGCTAAAGAGTTTTTAATTTTTATGCGTGAAAAAATGGCCTATGTTGAATTGGATAAATCACTCACAAGTCGCGCAGTAAATGAAGGATTTTCCGGAGGGGAGAAAAAAAGAAATGAAATATTTCAGATGGCGATGCTTCAACCGAAACTCGCGATATTAGATGAAACCGATAGCGGACTTGATATCGATGCTCTACGAATTGTTGCAAACGGCGTGAATAAATTAAAATCACCGGAAAATGCATTTATCGTTATTACTCATTATCAGCGTTTGCTCGATTATATTGTTCCCGATTTTGTTCATGTACTTTTCGATGGTCGATTAGTGAAATCGGGGAATAAAGAATTGGCGCTTGAATTGGAAGAAAAGGGATACGACTGGATCAGAACTGAACAAAACGAATTGAAATGAACGGAAATACTACGTTGAATCCGGAAATAACAAACAATATCATCGACCAGTTCCGCATTTTATATGACTCAATTCCTGCATCGGAAAATTCTAATAAATCATTGCGGGACGAAGCTTTGGAATCGTTTTCAAAACTTGGGATACCGGGTAAACATGACGAAGAGTGGCGATATACCAATATGTTGCCGGTTTTTAAAAGGCCTCTCACCCAATCGATAAATGATAATTCAACCGGACTCACCCGCGATCAGATTAACAAGTTTCTAATTGCAGGTTTCGACGCTAATATTTTGGTTTTTTATAATGGAAGAGCTGTAAAAGAATTTACTCATCTCAACTTTTTACCCGAAGAAACCGTTATTGGAACTCTTGGCGATAACCGCCATCATCCTGCATTTCTGAAAAATTTTGCCAAGTTGGCCGATCATCGGAAAGAGACTTTCACTGCGCTGAATACTGCGTTCTCCCTTGAGGGTGCATTTATTTACATTCCGGTGAATGCCATCATCGAACAGGCGATACATATCATACATATAAGTGATAATTGTCATGGAGAGACCTTTAGCAATATGCGTAATTTGCTCGTTATGGGTGAAGGTAGCAGTGTTCAACTGGTAGAAAGCTTTCAATCGATCGGTTCAGGAGCAGGATTCAATAATACAGTGACGGAAATTTTTGCAGGCGAAGATTCACTGACTGATTTATATATATTGGAAAATGAAAATAACGATTCATTTCAGGTGAACAATACATATATACATCAGGAGAAAAAATCGACAATGTCAACACATCTTGTCACACTTGGTGGCGCCAT
>JAHEYM010000041.1 GCA_023251595.1 Bacteroidota bacterium | reverse complement strand
AATTTCTCCGATGGAGACTTCACTGCAAACCCTGTCTGGTCAGGCGATACAGGAAAATTTGTCGTAAATACTTCGTTCCAGTTACAACTGAATGGTGGTGCAATGACCGTCACCGCTTCTATTTCCACTCCAAACACTTCTGTCAACAATACGGAGTGGAATTTTTGGTTGAAACTGTCTTTCTCTCCATCCGCTTCAAACTACGCGAGAGTGTATTTGATGTCTGATCAACCGAATCTTGAGGGTGCTTTGAACGGTTATTATATCCGTTTGGGTGAAGCCCTTGCACTCGATGGAGTCGATCTTTACAAACAAACCGGGATGGTATCGACAAGAATTTTTCATGGTATCGACGGTCATGTGGCTCAATCTACCAACACGCTTAGAATAAAAGTTACCCGCGATAATTCCGGAAATTGGAATGTCGTATCTGATACAACAGGTGGGGTGAATTTTCTGCCCGAAGGTGCTCCATTTCTTGATAATACATTTACCACTTCTGCTTTTTCCGGAGTATCATGTTATTATACAAGTTCCAATTCTACAAAATTTTATTTTGATGATTTTTATTGTGGTCCGATTGTAGTGGATGTTACACCTCCTTCAATTATTTCGCTCAATATTATTTCTGCAACTCAACTCGATGTTCAATTTTCGGAAGGTGTTGATTTAACAACTTCTCAGATATTGACGAATTATTCTGTAAATACCGGAATTGGAAATCCTTCTTCGGCAATTCGGGATGCAACAGATTTAACCTTGGTTCATCTCACTTTCACAAATACTTTTGCAAGTAGTGTTACATATACACTTACGGTAAACGGTGTGAATGATTTCAGCAATAATACTTTGGTGAACGGGACTTCCAATTTCACATGGTATGTACCACAGCAAAATGATATTGTGATCAATGAATTGATGGCTGATCCCGATCCGCAAGTGAGTAATTTACCTGATTATGAATATATAGAATTATTCAACCGAAAAAATTTCTCAATTAATTTATCCGGCTGGACTTTAACCGTCGGAAACTACACAAGAGTAATTCCTGATGTAACTATTCTTGCAGATAGTTTTTTGATACTTACAACTACAACTGCAGCGCCACAATTTCAGGTTTATGGAACGTCTGTTGGCGTTGTAAGTTTTCCCGCGCTCACAAATACAGGTGCTGAAGTAACTATCCGTGATCAGTTCTCTCATATTATTTCGACTGTAACTTATTCGGATAGTTGGTATCGTGATGCTGTGAAAATCTTAGGTGGTTGGTCGCTCGAACAAATTGATCCTGCAAATCCATGCGCAGGAATGACAAATTGGATCGCATCAAATGATTTAATGGGCGGAACTCCGGGAAAAAGAAATTCTGTTTTTGCAAGTAATCCCGACATCACGCCACCACGCGTGTTAAGCGTAAGTGTGATAACGCCGACGCAGGTGCGTGTTCATTTCAGCGAGTCGGTTGACAGTACCGCGATGGGAAATAATTCTCTATATACAATTGATCACAGTATTGGTTCACCTAGTTCAGTTCATGTAATTGCACCCGATTATACTTCTGCATTATTGAATCTCGGTTCTGCACTTTCGTCCGGAATTATATATAATTTAACAACGGGAACAACGATTACTGATTGTGCAGGTAATCCTGCGGGTACAAGCACTCCTGTTGCATTTGCGTTATATGATGCGAAAGCAAATGACATTGTGATCAATGAAATTATGGCTGATCCTGATCCTCCTGTTGGTTTACCAAATGCTGAATGGGTAGAATTATATAACAGAAGTTTATTTCCGATTAATTTATTTAATTGGACAATTTCTACAAGTTCGACAACAAAAGCAATTCCTGATGCAACAATTCAGGCAGGTGGATACTTAATTCTAACGGATGATAATATTTTATCTTCATTTACTATATATGGAAATGTTCAGGGAATTGCTGGTTTTCCTTCACCATCAAATTCAGGAACTACATTGACTATTTCCGATTCACTTCACCATATTATAAATACGGTAACTTATAACGACAATTGGTACCAGAGCACTTTAAAAAAGAATGGCGGTTGGTCTTTAGAGATGATTGATCCTGCAAATCCCTGTGCAGGAGAATCGAACTGGCGGGCTTCTGTGGACAATTCCGGCGGCACACCCGGAAGAATTAATTCGATTTATGCTAGTAATACTGATTTGCAAAATCCTTCGTTAATGCGCGTAGGAGTTATGAATAATCAAATAATAAAGTTATTTTTCTCGGAGCCAATCGACAGTACAACTTTGTTGAATGTAAATAATTATACGATTGATAATGGAATTGGAAATCCATTGTTGGTGACATTAATTCCGCCGACTTACGATGCGGTAACTTTGAATCTTGCGACTGCAATTTCACCAGGAATTATTTATCATATCACCGTAGCGAACACAATAAAAGATTGTGCAGGAAATACGGTAAGTAGCGGAAGTACCGCCCGTTTCGCTTTACCACAGCCGGCAGATAGTTTCGATGTCGTTATCAATGAAATTTTGTTTAATCCGCTTACAAATGGGTATGATTTTGTTGAATTATATAACCGTTCACAAAAGATTATTGATTTAAAAAATTATTACATCGCGAATACAAATCCCGATGGTACGCTTGCCGATATTAAAAATATTTCGGGTGAAGGATATCTTCTTTTTCCGGGTGAATATGTAGCACTTACACAAGATCCGTTTGCCGTGAAAAGTCAATATTATACCACAAATCCGGATGGATTTATAGCGGTTCCTTCTATGCCTTCTTATAATGTAGATGGTGGTGGTTGCGCTTTCGTCGATTTATCTATGTTGAAAATTGATCAATTTATATACACAGCATCAATGCACTTTCCGCTGTTGAATGATCCGAAAGGAGTTTCACTCGAAAGAATTAATTTTGATCGACCTACGCAAGACAGTACGAATTGGCATTCAGCTTCACAGACCTGCGGATTTGCAACACCGGCATATCAGAATTCGCAATATTCGCCAGGAGAAACATCAGATAACAATCTCACTGTTCAACCCGAAATATTTTCACCCGACGAAGATGGCTACAACGATGTCGTTAATCTGAATTATCATTTCGACACACCCGGCTTCACCGGAAATATAACTATATATGACGCAAGAGGAAGAGTGGTTAGAAGTCTGATGAAAAACACCTTGTTAGGCACAGATGGCACCATAAGCTGGGACGGCATCACCGATCGTTACGACAAAGCATCCATAGGTATATATGTAATATATTTTGAAGCATTCGATCTAAAAGGAACTGTGAAGCATATCAAGAAAAGTTGTGTGCTGGCGGGGAAATTTAATTAAATCAACACATGAAAACCAAACTAATTTTGTTTTTCTTAACGCTGGTTACACTTACAACCTCCGCCGCCGAGCTCAAAGTCACAAAAGGCATGACCCTCAATTACCGGGTTCATGATGGTGAAAAAAATTACCGTTTTGTTGTGAATATCGATGAGCTCGTGCCTCGTGTTTCATTCACTTGGATTATGACAACTTCGCCCAAATGCCCCACCGGCAAATTAATTATTTCATTAGAAGCATGGCGTACTGCGGCTGCTCAATTTAATTATTTCGATAACGGAGATACTACATTGAAAGATCAGACCGCTGTATTCGTAAGTCAATATGTATATAGTGCCCTAAAAGGAGAGGGTAAATGTAAAATGACACCCGATCAGGCAGAAGAGGAATTTATGAATATCGGTGCAGAAAAATACAAGTTTACACTGAAAACCGGTGAGCTTGGCGTTGCCGATTTCGAAGCAGACGCCATGCATTGTGAATCGAATGGTGAAAAGAAACATAAAATGTGGATCTCTGACAGTCGCAGTACACCCATTATTCTAAAAATGGATTTGGGTTGGACTATCGAACTCGAAAGTATTGATGATAACTACAGTTCTCAACTTCCTTTGTCGTATGTTTTGAAAAGCGAAGATCTGATTGCATTGCCCGGCAAACTTCGCCACGATCCTTTCGTTAACTATATACTTGCAAAATCACAAAACGACTATACAATGACTCCTACTTGTTCGAGGGCTCCTTCCGCAAAAAATCATGATGTGTTCGAAGACTATTTAACACTTGATTATTCTTTCAACATGAATGGTTTTCGGATGCTGTTCACGAACGATGTGCTCATCGCAGTTTATTTCTATAACAAAACAAAACAGAAAGATCAGGAGTGGGCAAAGTACAAAGGTGTGGTTCCTTATGGTCTTAATTTAGATATGACCCGCGCCGACGTTGAAAAGATTTTGGGTGAAAGCAATTCCAAAAAACAACCCGATATTGCTAATTATGACGATAAACATCTACAGATTTATTATTCCTCGGATGACCCCAAAAAAGGGAAAATCATTTTCATGACGCTGGATAAAGGAAAATAAAATTTATTTCTCATTCAATAATATATGCCGGATCGATCGGATAGAAATAATTCCGAGGACAAATGACATGAGTCCGATGGCGGTTACTGAAATTCCAAACACCGGAACCCAAAGATGATGCAAGTTTCGCAGCTTAAAAACCGAAAGCGAACAAAGGATTCTGTATAGATCATGCGCCGACCAGAAAATGCAACAAGCCAGAATAAACAGAAATAACATCTTCCCGATAAATTTGTAATTAATTTTGAATTTAAATATTCTTTGTGCCATAATAACCTGTGCCGTTGCAGTCAGAAATTGTGTGGCGAAACTCGAGATGGCAGTACCGAGAGCCATATAACGGGGAATCAGAATCAGATTCACAATAATATTGAGAACCATTCCGGCACTCGCCATATAATTTAGTTGTTTCAAATTTCCGTTTGCAGTGAGCAACGTTCCAAATATATAGGTAGTAGAAACAGCCATGAAACAGGACATCAGAATCCCAAAAACATCGGCCGATTCACCGACATGATTTTTATATAATAATCCCATCAATTCATCCTGAAAGACAAACGATCCACATGCAACAATAATGGCAGGAACTAATAATAACGACACTGCAAGCTTCACCAAATGCTCAACAGAGTGTCGCAGTTTGATCATTCTTGCAAACATCGGCAATAATAAACCCGCGAATAAAAACGCGATCATATTGGCAGCATCGAGTAATCTGTAAGCAGAAGCATAAACACCCGATTGTTCAGCACCATTGGGCAAGAGACGTTCAAGCATAACCGTATCGATCCGATTGTAAAAAGTCATCAACAAAACCAATATTGCATAAGGATAACTTTTCTTCAAAATCATCAGAAAAAAAGGCATGTTCCATCGCAATCGCTTTAATCTTGCACGGTCAATCACAATCACCGCTGTAATGAGCAGTGTAACTAAGTACGAAGCGGTCTGTGCATATATATACCATTCAATCTGAAAAGGTTTATCCGTAACATGCCCCCAGAGTAACATTCCGCAAATCATAATCATGATAAGTCGGTCAAGTACAGAAATTACAGAATCCGTTTTAAATAAATGTAACCCCGCGATGTTCGAACGGAGATATAAAATAAATGAAATCAGCACCTGATTAAATGCCATGAAAATCAGAATCTTTAGCTGTAATGTATCGTACCCAATTACAAAACCGACGATCATCGTGACAATCAGATAAATTCCTGCCAACAAAAACCGCAAGACAATGATGCTCGATAAATGTTTATTGAGTAAATGATTATTCTGGGAAATATTCGTATTGTTGAAATTGGTGATTCCGACATCGAGAATAATATTCAACAAAAAAGAAAAATTGAATAAGGCGTAGTAAATTCCGAATGCGTCGGTACCTACCGCATTCTGAACCGAACGATCAACACCTAAAATCCAAAATGGTTTTATAAGCAGGTTCAAGACCAGCACCAATGCGAGATTGGTGATGAACTTACGCTGCATAACGTTACTCGATGAAGCGGTCTTCACGCTCAAATTTAATCGTACTTATAATGACCAAACCATTTGTCATTCAATGAAAAACCGAGATGCAATTTTATATAATCTTCGCGGATGAGTTGGTTCACAAGTGTTCCTCTACGTCCCAAATCGACAGCGAAATTAATATAAGAAGGTAACCGAAGTCCCGGTACTGCTTTCGTTAACGGGATAGCGAAACCAAAAGCAACTCCATATTCATCGAGCTGAGTGCCTTTCAGATTTAGGTACGTTTTTTCATAATGAGCACCAAATCTATATGTAAGTTTTCCCGTGATTTTCTTCACCTCATTACCACGAAACATTTCATTTCCTTTTGGTGTATATTCGAGTCCCGCAGCCATTTTCATGCTGTTCGATAATTGATCGCTCTGACCAAATGCTTTATAGTTGCTCCAGTCACCCATCGTGAAATCGGCTCCTACACAGAGTTTTTGACCGGTCGAATAGGTAAATCCACCGCCAATAATTAATGGGAAAGTAATACTTCCTTTATTTCCAATCGAATTTGTTAATGTATCTTTAATTACTTCACTTCCATCCGTACGATAAAAATAGCGCTCTGCAATTGTATCTGAAAGAGCAGAAATATTTGAAGGTAAACTTGCAACCAACCCGATCGTAACTGAACGATCGCTGTGAATCATACGACGAGGTGCAGCTTTAATTAATGAATCTGCTTTCACCCTGTCTTTCATGTGACGGAGGAGATACGTAGCAGAATCCGTTCGTAAGCTATCGAAAGTAATGGATGCACCGAAATTCAGATTAATATCATTTACATGAATATAATTTAATATACGGGTATTATAACCAACCGTCAGATCCGGAAATTCGGCGTTGCGTTCTCTCGTAATGGTTCCAAATAAATAAGATGCATTAAAACCGATTGATAATTCACGATTCGTTTTAGCATCATGCCCGGGAACAGTTCCCTGATCTTTAGCAAAACGAAAAGCATTTCCAATAAATAGTTTGTTAATTCCTCCCGAACCAATATAATTATAATTTACGTTTCCTGCGCCGGAAATATATTCTCCATCTTTAATATGATAACCAACTGAACTCATCGGAACCAATCCTAAAGCTGCTCCCCAATGTCTGTTAATGACAGGGAACCCGATCGCAACCGATTGAATATTTGTATTGTTAACCCATGAATGACTTGTATCCTCCGTGAAATTCGTGAAGGTGCTTTTTGTACCGACAGAAAAAGTGGTGATCCGGTACGATGTATAGGAAGCAGGATTAAGCATATTCATGTGCAAAACAGGCCGATAGCCATAACCAATTCCACCCATACCGGCATTTTCTGTCAGGTCGCCATTGAATTGTTCGCCGATTCCATAGCGGGAATATGGTGTGTTCGTACCGGTCTGCGCACATAATGCGTGAGGTAAAATGGCAAATATTACCAATATAACCGATAAATATGACTGATTTTTTTTCACAAAAGTGTTTTTGAATCCGCCCCTGAAACGGCAAATGCGTATTTTCATTATATGGGAAACAGATTAAAGATTGTAATCGAGAATTTCGTTCAACCCCACCAAAACGAGGTTAGGGGACGCAAAGATGGGATTTTTTAGCCGCTTTGCAAAAAAATCACCATCACCCCCTGTTATAATACACTGAATGTCAGGAAAAACAGCCTGATACTTCTCAATCATACCATCGATCTCTGCCACAATTCCGTTCACAACTCCTGACTTGATAGAATCAGCGGTCGACGTACCTATCAGGGGTGTTTCCCCTGACATTTTGATCAAGGGAAGCCCGTCGGTATTGTCATAAAGCGCTTTAAAACGCATCTGTAATCCGGGTGAAATGGCTCCTCCACAATAAGCAGATTCTTCATTAACCAAGTCAAAAGTGATACAAGTTCCGACATCGATCGACAAAACCGGACCTTTTTTAAAGTGTTTCCAGGCTCCAACAGCGCCTGCAATCCGGTCAGATCCAAGAGTTTCCGGAGTTTGATAGCTATTTTTAATTGGCAATAAAGTCTTGGAATTCAGAAAAATTATTTTTTTAGAGTGAAGTTGGAGCCAGTCCGTGAAGATCGTTGGTACATTAGCCACGGCAGAAATAATCGCAGCTTCGATCGGTTTACGATCCTCAATCCATCTCCGCATCTCGTTCAATTTTAGCTTTGTGAAAACTTCCATCTCAAGAAGCTCCTTTCGCTTAAAAAATGCCACCTTTGTGAACGAATTACCAGAATCGATCATGAGTTTCATGAAATGCAAAGGTAGTTGAAAGGTTGAAAAGTTGAAGGATAAATTGTAGAGGCGTTGCATGCAACGACTTATGGTTGATGAGTTGATATGATTTCATTTCCAAACGCAAAAATTAATTTAGGATTAAATATTGTCGCGAAACGCAACGATGGTTTTCACGATATTGAAACAGTTTTTTATCCCATTCCTCTTTGCGATATTCTTGAAATTATTAAAAGTCCCAATGGTGAACTGAGATTTAAAAATACAGGAATTGAAATACCGGGAAGTACTGTGGATAATCTTTGTATGAAAGCGTATAATCTTTTAAACGAAAAATTCAATCTTCCACCCGTACATATACATCTGCATAAGATTATTCCGGATGGCGCGGGACTCGGTGGTGGTTCTTCGGATGCCGCTTTCACCCTGAAATTATTAAATGATTTATTTACATTAAATCTGAGTGAAGAACAGTTAATGGATTTCGCACGTAAACTCGGGAGCGATTGTGCATTTTTCATCCAAAACAAACCCGTTTATGCAAAAGGAAAAGGTGATGTCTTTGAAGAAATTGATATTTCGCTTCAAGGGAAAATGATAATTGTCGTGAAGCCCCGAGTAAAAATTTCAACACAATCAGCTTACAAGAATATTATTCCTTCCCAAAATCAGGATTTATCACTTACTTCTTACCACTTATCCCGTACCATATTCCACTTGCCAATAAAGCAATGGAAAAATAAAATTGCAAACGATTTCGAGAAAAATATTTTTGTTGAATTTCCTGAAATCAAAACCATTAAAGAAGAATTATATTCGATGGGATCAATTTATGTATCAATGTCAGGTAGTGGGTCGGCGGTTTACGGAATTTTTGATCATCTGCCTGAAACAGAAGGGAAATTTGCGGATTGTTTTTGTTGGAAGGGAGAATTATTAAGCACGCGATGAAAATTAGAGAATATAAAAATACTCCAGCGAAGACGTAAAGACTAAAATCAAAATTCATTCGTGAAAATTCGTGAAATCCGTGTCTCTTTTCTCTGCGTCCTCTGCGCTTAACCTCTGCGGCATTTGCGATAAAAAAAAGTGTATATTTACATTTCAAAACTTACATCAATGGAATACAAAGCCTCTCTCGGAACCACAGCCAAAATAATGACAATCGCATTGTCTGTTCTTTTTCTCTGCGTTATTGGACGAAGCATGAATCGACTAATTATACTTCAAAACAATTCGGAAAAAGTTGCAAAACATACGACCGCCATTTTGTTGGTCGTAGCTGTTGTTTTTATCTCTTATTTATTCAGCACGCGAAGATATTTGTTGTCAAACCGGGAACTACTTATTAAGCGTCCAATAGGAGATAGAAAAATTAAGATCTCCGACATTGAAGAAATCCGGTTAATAGATTCCGATGTCCGTACAGGTTTATTAAGGGTTTTTGGGAACGGTGGATTTTTAGGTTTTTATGGGAAATATTATAGTCCTTCAATCGGATGGGTAAATTTGTATGCAACACAAAGAAAAAACAGGATTTTCATCAAGCTTAAAGATGGCAAAAAGATAATTATAACACCAGATGATATCTCACTTGCCGACAAATTAAAGTCAGAACTGTTAAACAAATCATAACTTAGCGCCTTCGCGACTTCGCAGCCAAACAAAAGTTTTCTCAAGAACAATGAAAATCCTTTTATTTTCAGTAAATCTAATTTTTATCATATTTTCTTCGTCAAGTGCCTTTCCTCAACCTGCAAACGCTATTCTAAATAAAGATACACTTGTCAATAAAATATCTATTGATGAAATAAAAAAAGATATTGCGGAAGGACTCATATTTCTTGCCGATTCACAAAAAAAAGAGACTACCGGTTTTGCTTCTTACAAAGGAGAATGGCCTTCATATATTTCTTTAAGAACACGACATCTGGTAGTTGGATCAGGCACATATTACGATGCAAATGCTTTCGGTGTAATTTCTGTACATAATATTCTTTCAGAACTTTATTTGATGTATCCGGAATATTCTTCAATTCTTCCGATGCTCGACCCGGCAATTAAATTGATTCTGGAATATAGAACAGACAGCTCCGGCACGTATGGCTTCTGGCATTCTGCCCCTCCTTATCAAACATTGCGAAGCACAGATATTCCGGGCAAAGAACCATTTATTAAAAGACCGAGCACTTTTCCATTAAATTCAAAATTTGCAAATAATGCCGTTAATGTTGTCGATGATGCGGATGATCAGGCATTGGCAACACAAGCCATTCTATTATATAACACGGTCATGAAAAAATCGGGACAAGCTCAGAAAGTGCTGCAACTTCCTGATTCTATCGGTAAACCTTTTGAAAAATACAGAGATGTTCATCGAAAAAATATTCTTCCTTATGATTTAATAAACGGAGCAAATATAAATACCGGCGCATATTTTACATGGTTCGGTAATGAACACGAATACGATTTCCCGGAAGCTGTCTTTTATCCGTTTCAATATATGTTTTTCTTCCTACCTTCAAGTCCTGTTCATCCGCAGCCCTATGATCCGAAAATGCCTTATTGGACGAACGATGTCGATGTCGTTGTCAATGCGAATGTCTTGACAATGCTCGCCGATTTTAAATTACTCAATTCGACAGAAGGTGTAAAAGATGCATTTAAATATTTAACAGAAAAAATAAGAAGTGGAAATTTCAATAAAGCGAGTATCTATTATTCAAATCGTTATCATTTTCATTACGCCGTTTCAAGAACATTCGCTGCTACCAAAGGCAATTCACTTCAGGAAGCGGCGGAATTGCTGATCGATGATTTAAAGAAAACTCAAAGAGGGGATGGAAGCTGGGCATCAAGAAAGATCATCAATAAAAAAGATATCATACAATCTACCGCCAACGGATTAATGGCTTTACTGAATTTCGGAGATTATAAAAAAAATAATACATTAGAGAATATTAATCACGCAATTATTTTTCTTCACAAAAATTCTGTTGAAAAAAATGGATCCAGATATTGGCGCGGTGGTGTTTATTTCTCCGGAGGAATGAATCTGAGAAATACGCTTTGGTGGAAGTCGGACAGCTACACCACAGCGTTGATTATTCACGCATTTGCGAAGTATAGAAAATTTCTTGAAAATCAAAAAGATTAATATTACTTTTGTTTGTAATATTAACAACTAATACCCCATGAAAAAACTTACAACCTGGTTCTCTGTTCTTTTTTCCTGTATTTTAATGATGAATATAGTTTCCGCTCAAACGCCTGTCAGAAGGGTTTTGTTGGAAGAATTTACAACCGCTTCATGCGGAAATTGTCCGATGATGTCGGCTTATGTTACGGACTGGCATTTAGCAAATGCTGCCGGTACTGTGCTCTTGTCGATTCATGAGGGTTCAGGGGTTGATGCGATGAGTTCCGCTACTACTGCTGCTATTTTTAATGCTATGCATCCTGCAGCGGGTTGGTTTGCACCTGCAATGATGATCGATCGCGGTGTTTATTCTTCTACAGGTGGAGAAGCATACTTGAGTTGTTATCAATCATGGGGAAGTGTTCCTTCTCCCGGTGTTGATTCCATAGCAACCCGTCTGATGAACGAACCCGCAAAAGTGGGTGTTAATATTTCAGGGACATATAATTCAATTACAAGAACAATTAATGCGACCGTAAATGCAAAATTCGTGGATACTGTTCCATCGGGCGACTGGCGAATTAATTTATTTTTGGTTGAAGACAGCGTTGTGGGTTGGCCTGGTCTTGGTCCTTTTGTTGGCTGGGATCAACATTGTTATGATACTCCCTGGGCAAATGCAAATTATCCGGGAATGTTTGATGGTACTTCAATTATCGGTTATCCTCACCGACATGTAATGCGCAATTCCTTTCTCGGAAATTGGGGAATTCAAGGCGTAATTCCTGCAATCCCGGTTGTTGGAACTAATTATACAACAACCAGCTCTCTCGTGGTCGATACTGCGTATCACGATAATCATTTAAGTCTGGTGGCATTTGTTTCTTCTTACGGAGGCGCTGTGACCCAGAAATATGTATTGAATGCAAATGATGTTATTCTTGCTCCGACTTTTTCGACAGGGTTGAATGAAATTACTGCTCAAAATAAATCTCATTTTTCGATTGAAAATATTTATCCCAATCCGGCATTGGAAGAAATAATAATAAAATATACGCTTGAACAAGAAAGTAAATCTGAAATTTTAATTTCGAACGTAATTGGACAGACCATAGGATCACTGCATTCTGCTTTATCTGAAGTTGGAACACATGAAATTTCTTTCACTACATCAAAATTATCAAAGGGAATTTATTATATAACGCTGAAAACATCGACCTGTATCGAAACAAGGAAGTTTATAGTGGAATAATTATTTTATATCTATTTTCAATTTAACAAATAAAAACTAAACAAATGGCAAGAACTAATGTTTACGATTGTGAATTTTTCTTTTGTGCTCCGCCAATTATACCAATTGTCAGTTAGATTTAGTCCAAAGCGCTTTTAACTTTTACAATGGTTAATGCCGATAGGGTAGCTGTATAGGACAATTTATTGGACTATTACAGATACCGTATCGGTACTACTTTCGAAAGAGCAAGAAAATTGAGAAAAAATATGACTTCTGCTGAAAAACGTCTCTGGAGAAGAATCGATGAACGACAGATTTTAGGATTACAGTTCAGGCGACAACATCCGATTTGGAAGTTTATTGCCGATTTTTATTGCCATGAGGTTCGGCTTGTAATTGAAGTCGATGGTGAAATACATCTCCCAATCGAACAAAAAGAAAAAGATGAAGGACGAGATTATTATATGAATAATTTAGAATTAACAGTTCTCAGATTTACAAATGATGAAGTAAATAATGAGATTCAATCACTTGTCGAAAAATTAAACTTTTTTGTTACGAATCTCTGCAGAAAAAGATAAAATAAATTCCTTCCTTTTTTCCTTTTTTCTTTTTACCCCCTCCATTTTCTCCTCCCCATTTGGGGAGGTTGGGTGGGGTGGGGAAGGGTCGGGGATGGGGTCAGGAGTATGCAATATTTGGGGAAGGGCCGGCTCGCCCGCCGTAGCGAAGCGAAGGCGGAGGTTTGGGGGTCAGCTAGTTTTCCTTTCCCATCATTTATCCTTACTTTTGGCAAATATGATCAAAGAATTACGCAAAGACATTATTCAATGGGATGTTAAAGCCTGGTCGAAAGCACTCAACTTTTGGGAAAAGAATGTTAATTGGGATAACGTTCAGAACGGACTCGAACTAGGCGGTCGCGAGGGGGGACTCTCACTCTGGCTTGCATTAAAAGGTAAAGAAACAATTTGCTCTGATTTGTCGAACGTCGAAAATTCAGCTGGAGCACTTCACAAAAAATATAATATTTCTTCTCTCATTAAATATCAGGACATTGATGCGACAAATATTCCTTACGAAAACTTTTTCGATATAATCGTTTTCAAATCCATTCTTGGTGGAATTGGCAGAAATAATCATTATGAAATTCAACAGCAGGTTCTCGGACAAATATACAAAGCGCTGAAACCCGGCGGTAAATTACTATTTGCCGAAAACCTTATCGCGAGTTCTTTTCATCAGCGTCTTCGAAAAAAATTCACCGGATGGGGCGAGGCATGGCGTTATGTTTCCATCAAAGAAATGAATGATCTCTTAAAAGATTTTTCATCTTTTACGTTAAAAACAACCGGCGTTCTTGGCACATTTGGGAGAAACGAGGGACAACGGAATTTCCTTTCCACCATGGACGAAATTCTGTTCAACAATGTGTGTCCTGAAAATTGGAAATATATTGTTTACGGAATTGCGGAGAAATAATTATATAAGTCGCGGGCGGAGTCTGCTCTTATACACCATTCTCGGATCGTCTTTTACTTTTCCTTTCCTCATTAACCGTTGTTCTTCAATCGGCAATTCAATAATATCCTTGCATCTTGTCGAGCAGCATGAATTATATTTTTCCGAACATTCTTCACACTGAATAAAAAGTAAATGACATTCGGAATTTGCACAGTTAGTATGGCGATCTGCCGCTTTACCACATTGGTGACAAACGCTGATGATATCCTGACTTATTCTCTCTCCCAACCTTTCATCAAAGACAAAATTCTTCCCGATGAATTTTGACTCCAGATTCTGTTCTTTCACCTGACGTGCATATTCAATAATTCCGCCTTCTAATTGATTTACATCCGAGAAACCGTGATGTTTTAAATACGCGCTTGCTTTTTCACACCTAATTCCACCTGTACAATATAATAACATTTTTTTGTCTTTTTTTTCTTTTAATATATCCAAAACCATCGGTAGTTCTTGCTTAAAAGTGTCTGCATCGGGGCAAATAGCTGCTTTAAAATGTCCCACCTCACTCTCGTAAAAATT
>JAHEYM010000378.1 GCA_023251595.1 Bacteroidota bacterium | reverse complement strand
GCGTGGCAGGGGAAAGGATTCTACTATTCACGTTACGATGAACCACCGAAAGGGGAGGAGCGGACAGGTACAAACGAAAATCATAAAGTATATTATCATAAAATAGGCACTCCCCAAAATACGGATATTTTATTCTATGAGAATAAAAAATTTCCACAAAGAAGTTACCGTGTACAAATGACGACGGACGAACATTTTTTAATATTATATGAGTCCGAAACGACCAACGGAAATGCTGTATATATCACCGATCTCGTAAATGCGAAAAATAAATTAATTAAAGTTGTGGAGAATTTTGACGGAAGAAATACAGTAATCAATAATATTGGAAATAGAATTTTGATGTATACAAATAATGCCACTCCGAAATATAAATTAGTCTCTTTCACACTGGATGGCAGTAAAGTTTTACCTTTTGTTGATGTTATTCCTCAGCGCGATGAAGTGCTTCAGGATGTGGTACTCGCCAAGAACCGAATTATCGCTCAATACGAAAAAGATGCAAGCAGTAAATTATATATGTTCGATTATGATGGAAAACAATTGGGTGAAATTAAATTGGCAACTTTTGTTACGGTTGAAGAAATGAGTGCAAATAAGGAGGACAGTCTTCTGTTTTATTCTTATGTTTCTTTCACGATACCACCAACTATCGTGAAATATAATCTCACCAATAATCAATATGAGCATTTAAATAAAACGGACATAGATTTTAATTCTGCCGATTACGAAACGAAACAGGTATTTTATAAGAGCAAAGACGGAACGAATATCCCGATGTTTATTACCTACAAAAAGGGTTTGATTTTAGGTGGAGATAATCCGACATTTCTTTATGGTTATGGCGGTTTCAGCATCTCCAAGCCACCCGAATTTAAAGTTGAGCGCTTGGTTTTTCTGGAGAATGGTGGAGTGCTGGCATGGGCTAATATCCGTGGTGGAAGCGAATATGGTGAAGAATGGCATCGCGCTGCTGTGAAGGAAAAGAAACAAAATTGTTTTGACGATTTCATAGCGGCAGCAGAATATCTCGTACAGATGAAATATACGAATTCGAAGAAACTCGCCGTCTCCGGCAGATCTAACGGTGGTTTGTTGATTGGCGCAGTCATGACTCAACGTCCCGAATTGTTTAAAGTCGCAGTTCCGGTAGTGGGTGTTATGGATATGCTTCGTTTTCAAAAGTTTACTATCGGGTACAAATGGATTTATGATTACGGTTCAAGCGACGACGCCAATCAGTTTAAGTTTCTTTATAAATATTCACCTCTTCACAACCTGAAAGATGGCGTTAATTATCCTGCCACATTGGTCATTACCGGCGATCACGATGATCGGGTAATCCCTGCCCACTCATACAAGTTTGCAGCAACGCTTCAGGAGAAAAACAAAACCACCACACCAACGCTGATACGAATAGGTGTTTCAGGTCACCAGGGTGTGAAAGCAACTTCTAAGCTCATCGACGAGCAAACCGATATCTGGACTTTCATCTTTTACAATCTGGGGATGACCCCACAGTAAAGAATAACTCCTTGGATTACTGTTATTAACAATTTTAGGTGAATAAGTCTGCTCTAATTCTGACATAAGTCATAAAATTTTCCGTTCTATGATCGTAACTTTGATTTAGAAAGGAAAAAAAAGACCCTATGAAGATTGCCTTGATTGTCGTTTCGGTTTTATGTGTGGTTTGTGTGTTGTGGATAATTCGCGAAATGAGAAAAGCGCCCCTTCTTCATGAGTCAGACGACGAACCTGCTCCCCTTTAACTACTCTTCGCTCTTAATTTTATAAAATCAAGTGACCGACACGGTCATATCTGATTTGATTGTTATCCAGCATCCACTGTATGATTGTCATTGATTTTTCTTCGCTTAACGGTGATAATTTTTGCATGAGTACATGTATCTGTAGACTTTCATTTTGAAGTATTTTTTTTACTTTTATAGCAACTTCATTCATTTCAAGTTCACTTAGATCGAGTTTGTTTCTTGAAGAACAATAATCGCAGATACCACATCTGACCGAAACTTTTTCACCGAAATATTCGACCAACATCTCGTTTCTGCAGCGATGTGTTGTATAGGCGTAATAGACAATCGCCTTCATTCTTGCTTCCTCTTTTATTTTAAGTTCTTCCGATAGTTTCGTGAACGAAGGCATGTATGCGCCTTGCACTCTGGGCTGCAAAAAAGTGACCTGCGGCATTTCACTTCTTGGCACATAAATCAGAACTCCGAATTTGTCGAGTTGTTCAAGAAACGTAAAAATATATTTGCTCTCGATGCTCATTCTTCTCGCAATTTCTTCTTCATCAATCTTAAAAAATTCGTCGAAGACTCCGGTATAACTTCTCAAAATTGTTTTAATAAATTCATCATATTTCTCATTTTTTATTTGAAAATCGTAAAGGTTCGTATGATCAAGTTTGAAAACCATTCTCGAAGGCATACGCAGTCCCTCACTCAGCGTGATAAATCCTTCGAGTTCCAGAATTTTGAGCGCATGATAACTGCGTGTAACCTGCAACTGATAGGTGTTACAGAATAATGCGATATCGAATGGAAAGGTGCTTCCTTCTCCCGAACCTGCTGCAATACTGAAATAATTACATAGTGCTATATATACAGTTGAAATCTCCTTGTCATCCGGATATTTCAAATCGAGATTTTGTTCGAGTGAAAATTTATCCGCTTGCGAAAAGAGCATCACTGCGTAAGCCCTTTTACCATCTCTTCCTGCGCGACCGGCTTCCTGATAATATGCTTCGGGACTTTCCGGTATCTCAAGGTGAATGACTGTTCTCACATCAGGTTTGTCGATACCCATTCCGAAAGCGTTGGTCGAAACCATCACTCTTATTTTTCCCGATTTCCAATCATCTTGTTTTTTACTTCGGCTTTTCGAGTCTAACCCGGCATGATAAAAATCTGATGAAATTTTATTTCGTTGAAGATATTCTGCAATTTCTTTTGTTCTCTTCCGATTGCGAACATATACAATTGAAGATCCAGGCACTTTCTCAAGAATATTCAACATTTTATGATGTTTATTTTCTTCCTGAAATGCAGAATAGGAAAGGTTTTTTCGGGTGAAGCTTTGCCGGAAAATGCGAGCGTCTTTCATCTCCAACTTTTCTACTATATCACGGCTTACTTCTTCGGTAGCACTGGCAGTGAGTGCGAGAACAGGAACATTCGGAATCTGTTCACGAATTTCTGCAATCCGGAGGTACGGAGGTCTGAAATCATAACCCCACTGAGATATACAATGAGCTTCATCTATTGCAAGAAGATTTACTTTCATCTTCGAAATACGCACCTTAATAATTTCTGTGGTAAGTCGTTCGGGTGAAAGATATAGAAACTTTGTATCGCCATATATACAGTTATCGAGCGTGATATCGATTTCGGCTTTACTCATTCCCGAAATAATATATGAGGCACGGATATCTCTTTTTCTGAGATTTTCCACCTGATCTTTCATTAAAGCAATAAGCGGAGAAATCACAATACAAACGCCTTCATTCATGATTCCTGGCACCTGAAAACAAATCGATTTTCCACCGCCGGTTGGCAGGAGGGCAAGTGTATCATGCCCGTCCAAAACGGAATTGATAATATCCTCCTGCAATGGTCTGAAATTGGCGTGTGACCAATATTTTGTAAGTACCTGCTGTGGAGTGAGTTTGTTCATAGGAATCTACGAAGTTAGGAAAATGCTGTAGGCAGTGAGTAAATAAGAATGTGATTCTCTCGTAAAGTCTATATCACTTCCACACTCTTGCCCAGTACCCAGCCTTCCTGATTATTCGCCATTTTTATTTTGTCCCATTCGCCGAGGGTTTCGAGGACTTCAACCTTTGTCCCTTCATGCAAAATAAAGAGGTCTGTGCTTTTTTCTTCCGGGGCGCTTTTGATATATGCATTTGCACGATATATAATGGCAAACGATTTAGAATGAAGCGTTTTCAACGCAAACATTGTAGTGAATAGAAATAAAAGACTCAAAATAAATGAACCTGCACCTGAATAAAATGAAAGCCGTTTCATCTTAACAGTATCCGAAA
>JAHEYM010000377.1 GCA_023251595.1 Bacteroidota bacterium | reverse complement strand
GAAACCAAAAGAAGGTTTAAAAGACTGAGAGGCATTAAATATTTCCATTCCAACGTGAGAAGCTGATCGATGCGCAAACGTGGGAATGTCCAGCGGAACCACATGATCAGAAATACAATTCCAAATGTTTTTCCGAAGAACCAAACAAATGGCGGGATATAATCCATTGCATTATTGAAAGCGGCTAAATGTCCGATGTGAAATGGCATCCATCCCCCGAAAAACATCGTTGCAGCCACCGCCGAAACAATAAATATATTCGCATATTCCGCCAGAAAAAACATCGCGAATTTCATTCCCGAATATTCAGTGTGATAACCCGCTGTCAATTCAGATTCCGCTTCTGCCAAATCGAAAGGTGTACGATTTAATTCAGCCGTGCTTGCAATTAAATATATTACAAAAGCAATAATTGCGGAGATATGTCCCTTGAAAATCCACCAACCACCCGTCTGACTTTCAACAATTCCATTCAAATTTATATGACCTGATAAAACGACGATAACGATAAGCGACATGCCCGCAGAGAGTTCGTAACTCACGATCTGCGCACCACTCCGCATCGCACCCATCATCGAATATTTATTGTTGCTCGACCAGCCTGCCATCAGAATTCCAATAACAGCGACGGATGAAATTGCGGATATATAAAATATCCCCATGTTGAGATCGGCAATCTGTAAACCCTTCGCAAAAGGCAAAGGTGCCAATGCCATGAAAGCCACGGCAATCACCAGTATCGGTGCCACATTGAATAATATTTTATCGGATGTTTGTGGCGTTAATTCTTCCTTCAACAAAAGTTTTACGGTATCGGCAATCGCCTGCGTTGTACCTCTGTACCCTACCCGCATCGGACCTAACCGCAACTGCATATACGCGGCAACTTTTCTCTCCATATATATTAATATAATGGCGAGAACAACGATCATTCCGATGGCCAGAACGCCGACAAGAACCATTTCTGTCAGTACGGCTAGCGTGTGAGGCATTGCATCAAAAATCTTGGTGTGAATGGTTTCGGTGAGTGATGAAAAGTCCTGCATAGCCAACATAATTTAACGATCAATATCAGGAATAACCAGGTCGAACATCGCCATGATCGCCATTAGATCTCCCATTTTAGCGCCAACCGCAATGTGAGGGAGTGCAGAGAGATTTGAAAATCCGGGTGAACGGAATTTAAGTCTGTAAGGCGTCTGACTTCCGTCGCTAACCATATATATACCAAATTCACCACGTGCAGTTTCAACCCTTGTATAGTAATCACCTTTCGGTGCTTTCAAAACATTTTTTGTTTTCGCCTGAAAATCTCCTTCCGGAATATTATCAATTAATTGATCAATAATATGAGCGCTTTGTTTCATCTCTTCCATCCGCACACGATAGCGCGCCATACAATCGCCTTCCGAATCGAGAATTTCTTTAAAATCCAATTTTTCGTAACCATCGTAAGGATACCATTTTCTTATATCGCAACTCACACCCGAAGCGCGCGCGACAGGACCTGTACAGCCCCATGAAATAGCATCTTCTTTTGTGAGAACACCGACTCCTTTCAACCGATTAATTAAAATTGTATTTCCCGTAAGTAATTCATCATATTCGTGAAAACGCAATTTAAATAAGCGAATAAATTCTTTCACCTTGGCGACAAATGTCGGATGAATATCTGCCATCACGCCGCCGGGAACCATATAATTCATCGTGAGACGCGTTCCACAGGTTTCTTCAAAAATATCGGTAATCATTTCTCTTTCGCGGAAAGCGTAAAAGAATGGTGAAACTGCTCCGAGATCGAGTCCGCTGGCGCCCCACCATAATTCGTGCGAGGCAATACGTGTGAGCTCGCACATCAGAATGCGTATCGCTTGTGCACGCGTTGGCACCTCGATTTGCAACGCCTGTTCAACCACCATCGCGCACGCCTGATTATTCATGTGCGACGACAAATAATCCATTTTACTTGTGACATAACTGAATTGACGCAAACTCAGCTTTTCACACATTTTTTCTATAGACCTATGTATATATCCAAGAACCGGTTCAACATGTGTAATCGTTTCACCATCAAGCGTAACTTTTAATCGAAGAACGCCGTGTGTAGAGGGATGCTGCGGTCCGACATTCAGAATAAATTCCTCAGTACTTGTGGTTTGGGGTATCGTTTCTTCGTCTTGCATCCTTATAAACTAACTATGTTAATCGGATCGTCGTAATCTTTCCGCAACGGATATCCTTTCATCCATTCATCTTCCAAAAATATTCTTCTCATGTCGGGATGATGCTCGAACTTCACCCCAAAAAAATCGAATGCCTCACGTTCGTGATATTCCGCCGTTCTCCATATATCTGAAACCGTTCTGATCGAAGGATTGACGCGATCTGTGAGACGTGCTTTTATTACAAACTGATTTTTATATTTCCTTGATTCAAGATGATAAACCACATCTATATATGTAAGAAAATCGACACAGGTTTCGCAAAATAAATAATCGAAATCGGCTTCGGGTTCATTCCGAAGTTTCAACATCACCGCATATAAAAATTCAGGTTGAATTACCGCCGCATTATATGGACCGCTTTTTTCGAAAACCGCACCCGGGGCAGCCTCTGTAATTAAAATCTGAATTTCTTCGTTCGACATCATAATTTTTTCTACCGATCTTTCGTCCCAACTGGACTTTTTGGATTTTTTTTATTTTTCCTTCCCCTTTTCACCTCCCCTTTTTGGGGGAGGAAGGGAGGGGGCAGGATGGGGTCACGCCGGCACCGTCAGGGGTTCTCTTCGTTTTCCCAGCGGATCGGCTTTTATTTTTTGTTGAAGGGTCATTAGTGCATGAAGAAGGGCTTCGGGTCTTGGCGGACAACCGGCGATATAGACATCGACGGGAATGACGTGGTCGGCACCCTTCACCACAGAATACGTGTTATAGAAGAAGGGACCGCCGGAAGTGGCGCAGGCACCCATCGCGATCACATATTTCGGTTCCGCCATCTGATCGTAGAGACGTTTCAGCACGGGAGCCATTTTGTAAACGATCGTTCCGGCGATAATAATAAGGTCTGCCTGACGTGGAGTTGCTCTTGCAACTTCAAACCCGAAACGAGACCAGTCATGACGTGCCGATGCTGCCGACATCATTTCGATGGCGCAACAACTCGTACCGAAAACCAATGGCCATAACGAGTTCGACCTTGCCCAGCCCACCAATTGTTCGATAGAAGTAACCTGTACTCCCGCTTCGTGAAGGAATTTTGCTTCGTTTGAGGTAATTCCACCGGTCATTTTAAACCCATTTTAGCGCTCCTTTTCTCCAAGCGTAAACCAAGCCCAGAAAGAGAATAGAGACAAATATTATAATTTCGATAAAAGCTGTAATTCCCATCTCACGCAGCACGACAGCCCATGGGAAGAGGAAAACCACTTCAACATCGAACACTAAGAAGATGAGAGCAAAGAGATAATAACCGACATTAAATTGAACCCAGGAAGGACCTTCGGTTTCAATACCACATTCATAAGGCTCAGACTTAACTTTACCCGGCTTGTATGGACTGACGAGGCGCGAAACAAGGATTGCACCGACTGCGAAAATCAGTCCGCAAAACATTAATAGGATCAAAGAAGCATATCCCATATCGGGTACAAAAGTACGGATAATCTTGGTCATCATGAAATCTGAAATATTTCTTTTTACCTTCGCACCAAAATCTCGTAGAGACGTTGCATGCAACGACTTTGCCGTGAATAGTGAATAGTGAATAGTGAATAAAGAACGCGCATGGGTCATAAAGTTAGGTTGCACGACAAAGAGTTTGAGATATTTATCACCTCAGAGAAAATTCAGGCGCGTATTGCAGAGCTGGCGGCTCAAATTAACCACGATTTTGCAGGAAAAAGACCTTTGTTTGTGGGCGTATTGAACGGTGCTTTCCTATTCGCCGCCGATCTCTTCAAACATTTAGATATAGAATGCGAAATTACTTTCGTGAAGGTTTCCTCCTATATAGGAACTTCTTCGACCGGAAAAGTGAAGAAATTATAGGCTTGAATGAAGATGTCGCAGGA
>JAHEYM010000376.1 GCA_023251595.1 Bacteroidota bacterium | reverse complement strand
CTCTCGCATCAGAATATTCTTCTTCAGAATTTTCTTCTCCTGACTCGTCAGGACCTTCAGCCCGGGGTCCTCCCTTTTTTTCAGACCAGGTTGAACCCTTCTCCTGAGGGGTCTGCTGTGTGCCCTCTTGTTTACGGTCTTGCTTTGCCGCAGGGCTGGTAGGATTGATTTCTTTTTTTGAACCATCCTGTCTTGATTGTGAGTCGGTTTGCTGTCCGATCTGGTCACTGCGTTTTTGTTCCATTTTGTTTAAGATTAAATGATTATAATGATATGAATAATTGTTTGGTAAAGGTAAATTCGGAATATTTTAGCATTGTTACATATATTCAATAATAAATTATAAAATTTACATCTGCCATGAATGTTTTATTGGTTATCAATTGTTATATATATATATTCAGTCCATCCATTGATTCAGCTTCGAGTGCAATAGCTTTCCCCGTCACATTTATCAATTCAAGTTCACATTCAATTATTACTTCATCACTCAGCATAAACCCGCCTTCTTCAAGAGGAGTGTTCCATTCCAAACCCCAATCACTTCTCTTCAATCTACCGGTTACTGTAAAGCCCACTTTTTCATTTCCCCAGGGGTCGATTACACTTCCTCCAAATCGAACAATTAATTTTACTTGTTTCACGATCCCTTTAATCGTCAACTCACCCGAAAGTTCCTGGTCACCATGCTCATCCGGTTCACCGATGCCTGTTGCCGTAAATGTCATTTGTTTATGATTTAAAACATCGAAAAAATCAGGACCTTTTAAGTGCGCATCACGTTTTGCTTCTCCGGTATATATAGATGAAGGATCGATCCAAAGATCAATCATGGCCGTCAGGAAGTTTTGGGCTACTGTGTAAATGTTGGCATCAAAGGTTTTGAAGTATCCTTTGATATGCGCTATTTTCAGATGACGCACTTTGAAAGATATCTGGCTATGAGCCCTGTCTACTTCCCATTTCGTTTCATTGGTCATTCCTGTATTTTCGAAACTGGCAGTATTTTTCATGATATATATTTAATTATATTGTTTCGTTATAATTGTTCGGGCGTTGGCAGTACTATTTTGGAACCTCATCACCGGATGCCGGCTCTTCTTCCGAAGTTTTCTCTTTCTTAATTGGTTTCACCGGTCTTGGCTCAATCGGTTTTGGGTTCATCACAGGTGGTTTTACCTCCCTGGGTGTTACCGGTTTTAATTTATCCGGCGGGTTCCTTTGAGGTGAGACCGGTTGAACTTTCTCAGGTTGTTTTCGTTCGGGTTGAACCGGTTGAACTTTCTCAGGTTGTTTTTGCTCTGGTTGAACAGGTTGAACTTTCTCAGGTTGTTTCCGTTCTGGTTGAACCGGTTGAACTTTCTCAGGTTGAATTTGCGGTGTTCTCAGCCTGTCAGGTTTAACATCTTTATTAGGTGTGACCTTTGGCGGAACCGCTTTTTTCGATGTCGAGCTTTCTTTCTCAATCCGTGGACGATAAATCTCAAGGTTATTATTATTCAGTTGTTGACCCGGTTTGGTATTTTCACGAATAGCAACCGGTGCCACCGGTTTTCCAACCCGCTGCTCTATTTCTTTTTTATCCGGACCGGAATTATATGTAACATTTTTCGACTTGTCAATCTGAATGTTATTTATGACCGTTGAATTCTTAATAATGGTTGTATTATTTGAGTTATTTACGTAATAGTTATTCGTATTTGTCGTTCCGAAATCGCGGTCGCGAACTACAACCCATCTGCTGTTTGGTGCATAATAATTATTACTGTAAGCTACGCTGATACTGATACCCGGTTCAATCGGTGCCCAACCGTAGTAACCCTCCGATCTTCTCCAACACACCCAACCCGGACCCCATTCATATCCCGGCACCCACATTGGTCCGTAAATCGGGTCAAAGTACCATCGTCCGTAATGGAAAGGTGCCCATCCCCAAGGATAAGTTGAAACCCAGGTCCATCCTGATTCTGTGAATACCCAATAGCCGTTTGAGCCGTATGGGACAAATCCAGCTTCAACATCTGGCATCCAGACATAGCCGTATTCGGGGTTTTCAATCCAACTGCCATAAGGGCTCAATTCGTCGTAAAACACCTGAAATCCGACGGAAACCTGCGCATGTGCTTTCGAGGTAACAAAATTCAGACTTAATAAATAGATTAAGCCAAAAATTCCAAGTTTGATTTTCATGAATTTTAATTTTAGCATAACCAACTTTAATATGATACAAAAATAAAATGGGAAAAAGCACGATTTATTACACGACTTCACGAATTTATTGCATCGTTCCAACCTGAAAAGAAATCCGGATCGTGTCGGGAAAATTATATTCCGGCTGTATATATAAATTTTGTAAATTAATAAGTGATTCGTGTAACAGAATCGAAAATCCGTTATTATAAATTTGTATAAACCGGCATATCGGGGAAATAATATAAGTAAATGAAAGTATCAAATCAAATTGTGAAAGTAAAAAGTTTTGCAAAGAAGCATTCTATTGCACTGAGCGAGAAAACTATAAAAAAAACCGCATCTGTCGGTGGATTTTTGACCGGCATGGCAGACATCTTCCTGTTCATCACAAAAATTTTCAAAGAAACATTTTCGCGGGATTTCGAATTTAGGGAATTTCTTCGTCAGTGCTACCAAATAGGCTGTAAATCTCTTCCATTGGTTTCGATTACCGGCATTATCATGGGGTTGGTGCTGACGATTCAATCGCGACCGCCACTCGTAACTTTTGGGGCAGTCTCTATGCTCCCGCGAATGGTTTCTGTTTCATTAATAAGAGAAATGGGACCTGTAATAATAGCTCTGATTTGTGCCGGAAAAATCGGTTCCGGGATAGGAGCTGAATTAGGTTCGATGAAAGTTACAGAACAGATTGATGCAATGGAGGTATCCTCAATTAACCCGATGAGATTCCTTGTCGTCACCAGGGTACTGGCTGCAACTCTTATGATCCCGATGCTGGTATTATATGCAGATGGTCTGGCTTTTTTGGGAAGTTGGGCAGGTGCAAATATTAAAGGAGATGTAACATTTGTTTTATTTTTCTCCCAGGCATTCGGGCATATTACTTTCATGGATTTTATTCCGGCCGTAATCAAAACATTTTTTTTTGGTGCCGTCATCGGGACGGTCGGATGTTATAAAGGTTATAATGCAGGTCGGGGGACAGAGAGTGTTGGAACTGCGGCAAACGCTGCTGTTGTGCTGGCATCGCTTCTGGTCATTATCGTCGATATGATTGCTGTGCAAATTACTGATGTCATCCAATGATGAATTCTGAACGAAAAGAATCTGATAAAAATAACGTCTCCGGAATGAATAATCAAAAACCGGTAATTAATATACATAACCTTAGTAAAAGTTTTGGCAAACAATTGGTTTTGAAAAATATTTCTTTAAAATTATTTGAGGGCGAGAATTTAGTAATTCTTGGTAAATCAGGGTCAGGTAAATCGGTTCTAATAAAATGTATCGTGGGGCTTTTAAACCCGGATAGTGGCACTGTTGACGTATTCGAAAAAAATGTTATTTCCATGAGAGGGAAGGAATTAGGTGAACTCAGACAAAAAATCGGCTTTCTTTTTCAGAGCGGTGCTCTTTATGATTCTATGACTGTGAAACAAAATCTTGAATTTGCACTTCGCAGAATTAAAAGAGAGTACACCGAGAAACAGCTCAATCAAAAAGTAAACGAAGCATTGGAAAATGTAGGATTACCGGAGGTCGTGAATAAAATGCCATCCGAACTTTCGGGAGGGATGCGAAAGCGTATTAGTCTGGCAAGAACTCTGGTCGTTGACCCTCAAATTATGTTATATGATGAACCCACTACAGGACTCGATCCGATTACTTCAGGTGAAATTAGTTTGCTTATAAATGAAATTCAAAAAAAATATAAAACTTCTTCCATCATTATTACGCACGACATAAAATGTGCAAGCATGACATCAGATCGATTACTCATGTTGAAAGATGGTGAAGTTTATTGTGAGGGAAATTTAAAGGCGTTTGAAAATTCGGATGACGAGATGCTTCAATCATTTTTTAAATAAATTATTATGGAAACGACCAC